>CAZFDE010000068.1:0-13856 GCA_964517795.1 uncultured Pirellulales bacterium
TCCACAATGCTACTCACTACTCACCATTCACTACTCACTGCGGCCACCGGCCGCGGGCCGAGCACCGAGGGCCGACACCAACCGATACGCGCCGCGCAACCGAAACCGCTTTACGGCCACACGGCCAGCGGTGCGATCGGCATTGATTACCGGTAATTGATGATTGATCCGTTGCGATGCAGATCGAAGCAGTCAATGGATTTCAAAGACGACTTCGGCGTTGATTATCGTTCGTATGTGCAGGCCTCGAGAATGATCGCTTCGTCGTTATCGCGTTTGATCCATCCGGCCGCCAGCAACGCGATGCATACGACAACACCGAAAAGAAAACCGGCAATATGAGCCAGATAAGCGATCCCCTCCAAGCCGAGTGCGTAATGCAGAATATCGCGGAAAAACCACAACAGCAGCAGCCACATACCCGCAATGCTGATGCGGCGGATATAAAGGAAAAAGATCATGACACAATCCAGGTCATGAAACGTAAACAGGACCAGATAGAAGCCGAGGACAACGCTGATGGCCCCGCTGGCACCGACAGCCGGCGTGGCGTCAAAATAAAGATGAACCAGCCCGGCGAACATGCCGCCAACGATATATACCAGCACATAGAGCGGGCCTTTGAGCTGCGAGCAAACGGCGTTGCCGAACAGCCACATGTAATACATATTGCCCAGCAGGTGCAGCAGGCCGCCGTGAAACCAGATGTGGCCGAAAATCCCGAACGGATTGCCGCCTTTGAGGATGTACGGACAGGTCATGATCATCGGGTAAAACTGCTGCCAGATATGCCCGGCGACCAGCACCATCATCAGCAGATAATTAGCGTATGGCGGACGCTTCGGACCGACCACAACACGATAGGGAAAGATCATAAACATGTTACATCCCGATCAATATCGAAAAATCCGTTGGGGTCACTATCGCCCTCCCTGAAGTTATTCAATAGTGTAGCAATTCAATCTCACCTTGTCAACCGATTTTATCTGTTTTATTGCAGAATCAGCGGTTTTACCGCAATTCCGAAGGTTTATTGGGATAGTTTTTTCTTTTCATTTTGTCTCGAACAGGTATAATCCAGAAGATTCAAAAGGATATCATGATGAAATATTTTACAGTTTCGATTTTTGCAATCTGCTTGCTGCCCGGCTGTGTGGAAAGACAGTTGACCATCAACACCGTTCCGGATGGGGCATTAGTGATCCTCAACGACGAACAGATCGGCGAGACGCCCGTAACGGTTTCGTTTAACTGGTACGGGGATTATCGTGTCCAGATTCGCAAAACCGGTTATCAAACGCTTCATACCCATCGAAAGCTCGAAGCGCCTTGGTATGATGCATTCCCGTTCGACTTGTTTTATCAGGTTCTGTCCGCACCCAATACGGTAGATGTGTATCAGTGGGATTTCGCGCTCGAGCCTCAGCAACCCGTATCCGATACCCAACTCATCGATCGAGCCGCTGAATTAAAAAATCAGGTCCAATAGATTTGATTTGTCAAGTAAATCGGGTGACTGCGGATTAAAGCAGATTAGCACGATACCACTGAATCGCTTTCTCAAGGCCGTCACCAAATGGCACTACGGGCGT
Source organism: uncultured Pirellulales bacterium (assembly GCA_964517795.1). Taxonomy (GTDB): domain Bacteria; phylum Planctomycetota; class Phycisphaerae; order Sedimentisphaerales; family Anaerobacaceae; genus CAZFDE01. The sequence continues at coordinate 1,593 of CAZFDE010000068.1, forward strand.
GTAGCCGATCAGTTCTGTTGCACGGGTAATGTCGGCCAGAGAATGCTTGACGTCGCCCTTTCGCGGCGGATCGTATTTCGGTTCAACAGATTTGCCGGTGATCTGATTGATCATATCGATGATCTCGTTGACCGTGACCGATTCCCCGCAGGCAATGTTAACGACCTCACCGTTGGTTTTATCAGCCCTGGCCGCTAACAGATTGGCCCGGACCACGTTATCCACATAGGTAAAATCACGGCTTTGTTCGCCGTCGCCGTAAATGGTCGGCGGCTGGTCCTTTAATATCGCGGTAACAAAAGCCGGAATCGCAGCCGCGTATTGGCTGGTCGGGTCCTGTTGAGGTCCAAAAACATTAAAATAGCGAAGCGAAATCGTTTCCAGTCCGAATACTTTCGAAAAGACCGAACAATAATATTCGCCCACCAGTTTACCCACCGCATACGGCGACAACGGATTGACCGGCATCGATTCGACTTTCGGCAATGTCGGCGTATCACCATAAGCGCTGGAACTGGCGGCATAAACAAATCGTTTGACCTTTGCATCTTTTGCGGCCATCAGTAATGTGAATGTCGCATCGACACAATGCTGATGGGTCGCGGCCGGATCATCGACACTTCGGGGAACAGAAGGTAAGGCACCCTGGTGGAGAACCACATCAATGCCTTCCATTGCTTTTTGGGCAACATCAACATCCCCCATATCGGCTTCGATAAAATCGATCTTATCCAGCAGACCGTTTAGATTTTGTTTTTTTCCTGTGAGCAGGTTGTCCAGCACGCGGACATAACAGTCCTGGCTGACCAGTGACTTGCAGATATTCGACCCGATGAAACCGGCTCCGCCGGTTACTAAAAATTTTTCCATGTGTCCCTCTTATTGTGTTTACATTATATCGATCGCGCCAATTGAAGCTTTTGATATTCCTGGAAAGAGCGGTATTGTTGTTGGAAATAGCCGCCTTTCAATGCCCTGGCCGCTAAAAGCACACACCCGATTAACGGTGCTTTAACCTGCTTGAGTTCACGTATCGTACGCTGAGCAACGCCCCTTTTTGTCAGTTTGGCATTAAAGACTAAAACCGTTCCATCGACCGCTTTCGCCAATTCTTTTGCGTCACTGACCAATAAGACCGGCGGCCCATCAATAATCACATAATCATATGCATCTTTCTGGGCAGTCAAAAATCGGTCCATCTTTTGACTGGCAAGAAGTTCAGCGGGATTGGGGGGCAATGGGCCGGTATCCACAACATCCATACCCTCGATACCGGAAGGCCGAATGACCTTATCCGTTTCACATTGCCCTATAAGATAGTTACTTAATCCAAAACCAGAACTCTCTTTCTGTGCAGAGTGTGGTTTAGGGAAAAGGGTGTGTATTTTGGGTTGCCAGAAATTGGCATCAATAATCAGGATCCGGTGGTCTTCCGTTGCTAAAGCAAAAGCCAAATTGACCGCAACACTGGTCTTGCCTTCTGCACCTAACCCGCTGGTGACTAAGATTGATTTGAGCGGTGTTTGAGCATCGGCCAATTTGAGATTGGTTCGTGCACCCCGATAAGACTCGGATAAGATCGAATAGGGTGCTTGTCGAACAACATGATACAGGTCAATATCATCAACTTGATGATCTTCCTGGGCATCCGGGACAACAGCCAGCAGCGGTATATGCAGATATTTGGTTATGTCCCTGGGTGTCCTAACCAGATCGTTTAACAACTCAATCAAGAACGCTAATCCAACCCCCAAAACCATTCCCAGCATCATGCCGCCGGGAATAAAAACCATTTTACTGGGGAAGCTGACTTCAAGTGGTTTAGGGGCCTTTCCCATACTTAAAACTTTGGATGCCTGGGAATCCCCAAGAACCATTTCGTATTTCTCGATGGCCCCTTTAATGGTATTCAATACACTACGACGTTCATCACGAATTTTAACGATTTGATTATATTGGACGCGTGCCAAATCCATATCTCGTTTTCGCTGTGCGGTTTCTCCGTAAACTCGCTCCAATTCTTCTAATCGCGAGATTAATGTCGTTAATACATCCTGGGCATTTCTTAAATTGGCTTGACGGGTGATTTCGGCAATTTCCGTTTTTCGCACTTTACGCCGTTCTTTAGTTTCATCAATCTGCTGAGCCAAGGTGCGAACAACACGATGATTTTCGCCGAATTTTGTTAGTCGAGCGGATAGCTCAGTTTCTAATATTGCCAGGCGCTGAGCTAATGAAACCATAATCGGATCAGATTCAATTTGATTTTCGACTTGAACATTTACAGGCCCTTGCGCCTGACGTTCCAGATTTTTGATACTCGACTGGATTTGACCGATTTCAAGTGTTAGCTCATTTAATTGCACCTCCAGGTCATCCAGCTTTAGGGTCAGCGTATCTCGGAATTCGCGTTCCTCGAGATCCGTAAAATTATATGCCTGGCGTACTTCATCCAGAGAATCTTCTGCGTTTTGCAACTCCCGTTCAACTTTCTGCCGCTGTTCGCGCAATTGTGTAAGTCTTTTTGTCATCTCATCGCGCTTATTTTCTCCCTGTGTAATTAAAAATAAATCCATCATTTCGTTGACAATCAATGCGGATTCTTCTTTGCTGGATGCCGTCATGGACAACACAATATAATCGCCGTCCCGCTGAGGGGAAGCCCGAAAGTTTTCCTTCAGATCTTTGATTGCTTTGCGCAGCCGGATGTCATTAATCTGGCCAAAACTGTTAAACCACCGGGTTTGCCTGATTTTATCCCTCAACAAAAGATCCTGAAGCATCTTTTGCCCTGTGATCAGTGTCGCCAATGAGACGCGGTTTTGATATTGAAGCTCTTTTTGAACAACAGGATTACTAATGATGGTAATATCCTGCTGAACGGGGGGGAGTACTTTAATATAAGCTACGGCCGTATATTTCGGGTAATATTTTAAGCACAGATACCAGGAAACCCCACCCACTCCCAGGCCCAATATGGTTGCCATCACAATCAATAAGATGTGTCGACGAAGAATGGAAACAATCTCTTTGGGTGTTATGGCATTTTGGGCTGATCCTGCCATCCTAACCGGCGGGCGACCTGGTGGACGGGAATGCGGCATAACTGGCCTTATTTGATTTTGGTTATTTGCGTCCATATATAATTACCTATCTGCGCGACTTCCTATTTATCGGACAGCCGGTCGATCGTTGATTGCAATTGTGCTTTACGCTCATCGGATAATTGCTGAGCGCCCGCCGTTAAGGCCTGTTCATAAGCACTTATTGCTTCAGATATTTTATTTAATTTTTCGTTTATCATCCCTAAATGCTCATATACATCAACAGGCGCCAGTGCGCCATTTTGCTCAAAATGCTGTATGGATGCCATGACCAGCTTTTCGGCTTCTTTATATTGTTGGGCTTTATAAAGCACATACGCATAGGTATCTAAAAAACTGGCATTGTTGGGCATAATGTTGCAAGCCTGCTTGGCATAATCCTGTGCTTTATCAAGCTGCCGATCATTATCCGCCAACAAATAAGCTAAATTATTCAGCACCGTTACATTATTCGGCATTTTTTCAAGCAGACTTTCGTAAGCATCAACCGCTTTGGCCATATAGGATGTATCGGACGTCTGATAATACAACTGATTTAAGATCGAAGCCTTTTCAGCAACAAATTGGACACGCTGCGCACCTTCCGGACCGATAATATCAAGGCATCGATCCAGATAACGCAATGCGTTGTTCATATCCCCTTTAATTTTCATCAAGTTAAACATGATCAAATTGGATGAATACGAGTCGGGGGATTTTTCAAGTTTTTCTTCACAATACTTCTGGACTTCTTCAATACCGAGCAGATTGTACATCTGAACCAATATATTGGATGCCAGATCCTCATTTCCCCCTGTTTTTTCAAGCGATTTTCGAAAATAGGTTACCGCACTTTCTTTATCCCCCAAATGCCATTTGGATTCGCCCATGCGGAAATATGCAATGCTGGCCAACGGCCCATCAACAAATTCCCCGGCCTCTTCAAAAAGCTTGTTATACTGCTCGGAAAGCAGCAATGTCCGAAAATAGCCGTCCAGGATCATTGGATCGATCTGTCGGATTTGCTGAGCAACTTGTAATGCACGGCCATAGATCGCTTTGGCCGCTTGCACATCATTGGTTCGAAGTGCAAATTCTCCCATTCGTCCAAGCCAGAAAAGACTATTGGGATAAGCATCAATCACATCCGTATAAAACGATCTTAAATCCTGAACACGTTCCGTTTTCCAATATACTTGTTCCAGCAGCAACCATGCTTCCTGCGGTACTTGAGGATCGGCCACCACTGCTTTTAATTCCGTTATGGCTTCCCGATTTCGCCCGTTTGCAATCAATGATTTAGCCAATGCCAACCGGCTATTGGGGCGATCTTCCAGATTGCAACTGCGTCTCAGATCAAGAATAGACTGATCATAATCCCCTAAAAATCGGTGAATCTCACCGCGTATTTGCCATGCCGTCGCATTACTTTCATCGGTTTGAATATACTCTTCGATAACGGCTAATGCCCGTGAGAGATCGCCTTTGCGCATTGCCAGCCACGAATCTAATAATAATGCTCTTTTTTCATCCGGATATGCCTGCCCAAAAGCATCTAACCGTTTCTCGGCCTGGGGTAATAAGCCGTTTTTGAGTAAAAGTTGAATTTGCCACAAATGATCCTCGATATCTGAACTTTGTTGAACCAACTGATTCGTCAGGGATTCCATCCCATTCATATCACCTGTCTTGTCCGCAATAAGCGCCAGGCCCTTAATCAGATTACGATCTTCCGGTTTCTCTTGGTACAACGCATTTAAAATCGCCTTTGCTTGCTCATACTGCCCTAATTGATAATAATACCGCCATAACAATTGTTCATTTGCTGTTTCCTGAAGGAGCTGCTCTCCCTGTTCGGCCGCACCGGTCGTACGGTAATATTCCGCAAGCTGAGTAACCACTAAAACATTATTAGGGTCTTTTTGCCTGGCATCCAACAAGGTCGTGTGCGCCAGGTTATAAAGAAAATTTCGTTTTTCCTGAGACATATTTCGTTCGGATACAGCCATCGCCATCTGGGCTAAATTCAACGCATTTTCAATGGTTGGAAATACTTTGTATAACCGCTGACTAATGGCAATCGCTTCTGTCGGGTCTTCTTCGCGAATATAGTTCGCATAAAACAACATCAATTCTCTGTCGGCTCTGTTCAGCGACAGTGCCCGTTCAAAGGCGGTTTTGGTCTGAAGTTTCTGCTCCGGCGTAACTGTTTCACCCAATTGCTGATTACGCTGATATAATGCATAGGCCACTCGTCGGGCAATGACGCCCGAGTTTGGACTCAATGATAATGCTTTAAACGCATCTTCAACCGCCGCAGTATGATTACCGAGGTAACTGTTAATCCGACTGCGCAACAAATACCCTCTTGAAAAAACCGGCCATCGACTTAAACATTCATTTAATTTCGCCAGTGACTCATCATATTCCTGTTTCGAGGCCGCGATGCGGGCTTCAAAAAAGAGCCCCTCACAGTTGTCAATATCATATTCTCGGGCGATCAACGCCATCTGCTGCGCCTTGTTATAATCACCGATATACAGCGCTGCATCAAAGATATATTCCGAGGCCAATAACTGAAGATTATCATACGTTTGCTGCCCATTACGTGATGATTGGCGAAGAACCTCTTCAAAGTGCTCGATTGCTTCGCCAGAGCGCTCGCGGCGACGACAAAACAAACCTAATGCCATTGCGCGTTTTTGAGAATCCTGTATTTCCATAATTGCTTGTTTCTCAATTTCGAGTTGTCGTTGCCGTGGCACCTGTGTGGGATTCGGTTCCCGAAGCAGGCGTCGGTAATAATTCAACGTCACACTTTCAGGCAAAACAGGTAATACCTCATCGACGAAAGACTGAAGCACATCCAATTTTTCCTGAAGTAAATAATTCGTACATACGGCCATTAACACATCATCGTTTACAGAATTCGGAGAAATCGCAATCATGTCCTTGATGTTACTCGCCAACATCTCATTTCGTTTCATCCAGTCTTCTTTCAGCATCTGCGGGGATTCCTCGACAAGGCGGTCCTCAGGGGTTTCCTGCAATTCACCTGCTGCATCATCAACATAATCCGACTCTGACTCGAGACTGAGTGTATCCGCCAGGTTTTGGTACACTTCGCTTTGCTGCTGCTTTTGACGTGTCAGTAAACGACGGTACTGGCGAACCCGCTCCCGAGATAATGTCAATCGAAGATCCGCTTTTTTCACCAAGTCACTATCGAACGAATCAATCAATTCGTTTGCTTTTTCAAATTGTCGCGAGGCAATCGTTGCTTGAATACGAAGAATTTTGCTGCGGCTATCGGGGGCATATCGACGTTCATAAAAATCGACAATATTCAACGCGCCCTGATATATCTTTCGCCGAAAAAGCAATTCTGCATAATCCACAAGAACGGTCGGCTTCCACAAGTCTATTTTATTGGTCGATTGACGGTCAGAAAGACTTAAGGCACTGGCATAAAATTCTGTAGCCGCTCCCAATTCAGAGGTATTCTCAAAATATCTTGCAAGCATATAAGACAATCGCATGTCCCTTTCGTTTGAGGCTTTCATTTTTTGGTAAGCCTCGTAGAGTTTTTGGACAGCCTGTTTTTCCTGACCTTCGACCATTTCAAGCATCCCCTGCCACATAATCGCGAGCGGGACTTCCGCACTCCCCAGAAATTGACGAATCTCATGAACGGCCTGCTCCGCTTTTTCAAGAAAAGATTGTCGTTTCACATCTGTCATGACAGTTTGAGGTTCATAGAGTTCTTCGATATAACAATACGCCAAAAAAGAATAGACCTGAAACCGATTCATTATATTTGCCCGTTGTCGGGGTCCCGGCTTGTCCTGAGTCCCTTCCATTTCAAGTGCTTGAGTCGCAATTTCAACGGCGCTTTCAAAATCCGATGGATCCCCTTTTTGCAGATAGCGCCGATAGTAAAGATGAGCCGACTCCGTCGCATAAAACACTTTTTCAGGCTGAAGCGCACGAGATCGGTTTATCGATTCTATCGCTTGATCTAATTGATTTGGATCATTTTGATAATACAGTGCCAATAACGAATGGGCTTGCGGGCTTGCAGGGAACTTATCAACCACATCAATCAGTTCCTGCTTAATCGCTTTGAACTGATCCTGATCATCGGGAGAGAGCATTAACATTTTTGTCTTAATCCGATATATATATACGTTCGGATCATCTGCATTTTGAGCAACAGCGGTATCTAACAACTCAAGCATTTTTTGATTTATTTTTGCTTTTTCATCAAAACGACCCATACCGGCCAAGATGTCGCCCTTTTTTCGATAGGCCTCGGCAAGATGCGAATAAATAACCGGCTCAGAATATCGATCTGCAAGTTGTTCTAAATTTGAAATAACAGTTTCCAACATTTGTTCCTGGTTTGTGGTTGCCCCGCTCTGTACCATATATAACATCCCCCGCGAAACCAGATAATGCATAACATCGTCGATCGAATCCATATCCACGCCAAATTTCTGGATTTTATCGATATAATACTTTTTTATAGAAGTGTCCGATAAATCATTCACATTCACCGCACTCAGAAATTCAGATGCCTGCGTTTGAATTTCGGGCCATACCTGCTGAATACCACTGTCCGCCATTGCATAAAAATATTGAAGCCGGCCCATTCGCGCCTTGATATTGTCAGGATCGATATGGACGATTTTTGTAAGACAACCGATCGCGCTTTGCCATTCGTCAATCTCCAAATACAAATCGGCCAACTTCAGCAAAATGTCTGCGCGGGCAGCATCTGTTTTTGTTCGATTACGAGCGCGATGATAATTGCGAGCAGCCGACTCGTAAAGCTCTTTGCGCATATTTGGATCAACCGCTTCACGGGCTTGTTGTAAGATGCGGTCGCCGTCTGCAATGAATTTTTCAGGGGATTGGCTCAACTTGAGCACAACCAGGATCACAGCTAATAAAAATCCAAGAAATACGACCGAACCGATAATCGCGACTTTTTTATTCAAGCGTCTTCGTGCCATTGTTTTGTCCTTAATAAATAAATTGTTGTTCAGGGAATCTTTGCCTCGTTTACAGCTTCTTCATTAGGCCGATCACTCAATGTTGGCCAATGTTCATCAATCAGCACTGGCAAAATACACGTTAAGAGCTTCTGACTCGCTTCAATTGACTCATTGGGTATCGGATATACACGATTGCCGTATTTGTAATTAAAGAATTTCCATTCGACTTTGGAAAAATACGACGATTTTCCAAAAATGTTTGTATTTAATGCAACTCGGGCCTCGTCTCGGCTGTTGGCAAATTTATCATTGACATAAAAAAAGTAAAAAACCGGAAATTTCGTGCTTCGCCAATGGTTTTCATCCGTTCCCGCAAAAATCAGGTAGCGAATTGGGATCAATTGTATACGGTCTTGCAGCGTAATCTCCAATTCAACGCTTTCGGATGCAAGTTTTTGATGTCCGCTGCCGGTATAGCATTCTTCCGGAACATGCGGCACGCGGTCGGGCAAGCCATAATAAGTGATAAATAACGAACAATAGCGTACGGGACTGTCTGACGGACTGTTTGTATCCTCTAAAATCCATTCGATATAATCTTCCGTCCCCAGGCTTTTGAGGATCTCCGGATTTTCAATAATCTGCTTATCCACCACCGTGTATGAAGCCAAACGGTGTTCGTCGAGCTGGTCCAACGGCTTTTTCAGATCGACCGGCTCTTTCTGCAGATAAACACCGAACTTACGTATTGCAAATGACATCCCCGTTGCACTGATTATTAAAATTATCGTACATATCAAAAACGATGGCTTGCAAAAACCGCGTATGATCGAATGCGCGCTCATGATTGCCTCCTGCGGACGATCACATCTTCAACAACCTCTTGCTGTTCATGCGTTACCAGATTGGTCATAAACCAGGCTAAAAAACCATAGATTCCGAATGCCAGCGGCAACATAGCAAAACCCAGCATATCGTGATAGATCCCGTGTGCATATTTAGGATCGATAAAAATATAAATGAATCCCGTCACGGTGACACGAACGATATTACAGAAAATTGCAATGGGAATGGTACAGGCCAGCAAGACGACCCTCTGCCAGATCGGCCGATAATGCAAATAGGCCATTGCGACCCCCAGCGCGACAAACGCAGTCAATAACCGCATTCCGCTGCACGCTTCGGCGACATTGAGCGGCGGTTCAAGCGTCTGGCCGTTATAGAATACATCAATCACCACACCATTGGCGGTTGCTTCCATACCCTCGACAAAATTCAATAAAACGGTTGCGACTTTGGCCGCAAGAATCCGCATGGGCATGGTAATCGCAACATAATACCGCTGGGGAATCGGCACGGCAAAAACCAGAAAACCAATCGGCAGCCAGGTATACCGCAATACCCCCCATCCGCCTAAAAACAACACCACCGCACCAATGGTTGCAATCACCGTCAACGATGAAAAATAACCATATTGGAGCTGCACAATGTTAAACGGATAAAAAACAATACAACAAAGCAGAAGAACCAGACCGATATAGCTGGGGCGCGTCTGGCCTTCAACCGGTGCTTGAACGGCTCGACCGCTGAGGATACTTTTTAAGGGATCTTCGAGATGCGTTAAGTTTAAGAGTTCGTATTTCTTTTGATTGATAAAATAAAGACTGAAAAAAGGGATCAGGATGCCGTGGGACCAACTCGGATCGGACCACTTTGAAACCACCTGCATAATTTCGTGTCGATATAAAATAAATAAAAGCAGTGCGATGATTCCAATCTTGGCGTAGCTGATATACCCCAACTGCAACCATCGGTCTTTTCGTTCGACGGTATCTAATGATTCAACTGATAATGATGCGGTTGCCACAACAATTCTGCTTACAATATATTAAAAGAGTACCTTTGGAATAAAATTGTAATATTACACGAATCACAGCCGTTATACAAGCCCAACTTACGACACAAACATATTAGAACCAGTTCGGAAGAGGTCGTCGTGTTCCAAAATCCCGATCTGCAAAATTTCGATCATAAATAAATCCGAAACCATATGTCGCCCGAAATGCATTTCGCAATACCGCCCGCCACCGGGATGTTGCATGAGTGCCAATATTGATCAAATCATTCGGCTTGATAAAGAAATCAGGCTGTTCACCTCGTGCAATCTTATCCAGATCAACCATGATGATCTCTTCCCGTTTTTTGCCGATTCGGCGGATGACTTCACACCGCTTGGGATAGGCCAACGGCCCCAACCCGCCTGCAGCGGCAACAGCCATCTTCAAGGTCATGGGTCTTCCGGTTAATTCGATCGCACCAACGCGGTTGACATTTCCGTAGATATAGAACTCACCAATAATATCGACCGGTACATGAACACTATCCCCCGGCCGAATCACAATATTATAACGCGGATCCCCGCTTGCCAGTTGGTCAGTCGGGATCTCGATCAGGCGGTGTTCAATGGTACTTGTGCCCAGATCACCCCAGTCAAAATCGCTCGGGAGTTTCTCCTGTAACGGGCCATTGATTCCCTCGTATCCGTTTTCCGGGATCGATGGCTGGGTGCTTCGAGCGGGTTGTGAATCACCAACCTTTTGCGGAATCCATTTTCCGTCGCGAAATACCCATTCAACTCGCGAATCGTCCGATGGCTCGATCGGCTGTGCAATTTGAACATCGTGTATTGTTTTCGCTTGTCGGGGATCCCGCTCATCGCTGTCTTGGATACCCTGATCCGATTCATTGCGGCTGAATCCGTCCGGCATGGCGGCTGTATGGAGTTCGTCATCCATAGCCATTTCGTTGGCCGTAATCATATAAGCGCTTGCCTGCTGGGCACGCGGCGCAATAATTTCGAGCATATTTTCCTGCGGCACATACGGCATGGGAATGTCCTGTTGCGGTTGTTCGTCTTGATCCAATCTGTCTCTGCCGGTAATCGGCCGCGATACATAGATATAACTCACGTTAAACTGGGTGGCGACGCGGGCCGTCGCCAACGCGTCCGTAAGGCGAAAATCATAACGGGGTATCTGATATCGGCCCGGAACAGGCACCGCATTACCCCAGATTGAAAAGGTTCGTCTTTGCGAAGCAACAAGCGATGCGGTTACGGATGGATTTTTCAAAATAGAAGGGGACAGGATTTGTCGAATTCGTTCTTCCAACTGCGGTTCGGTCAATCCTTCCGCTTCAATAATGCCGACTTCGGGGATCGATATATTGCCGGATTCGGTCACGACAAAATTATTCGCAAACATAATGCCTTCGGCTTGCAGTTCAAAAATCGATATTTGAACAATATCGCCCGCATTGAGCGTATAATCCTGTTCGTAAGCCATTACGTCAATGGGTCGGGGCTCCTCCGCCCCTTCGAATTCGGATGGTGTTTCTTCGGCAACCCCCAGCGAATCAAGAATAACATTCACGGCCGGAACGGGACGAAAGCGGCCGATCTGTGTCGGGTCCCAAAACCGATCCCCGCACCCGACCATAAGGCATAATGCACCGGCCACGAATACAAAAACAACGCCATAAATGATGAAAGCCTTTTTTTCACCCATATCAAATATGCCTTTCATATTTTGAGTGCCCTTATCGAACATCTTGCAGGTTTTATCGGTTGATGCCGATTGTCACTTAATTTTTATTCAGCTAACCTCAATGAATAAAAGAAATTAAAGTCAATATGCATGCCAATAAAAACGCCGGGCACATCAAACGGTAAAAGCCACCTCCTTAAAACAACTAAAAATATTTATATCTCTTTATAAAACAGGAACTTAAGTAACCACATCCTCGCCGATAAAAGCAATTCTGATTCGAACCTGTCAGCCGTGACTCTCTATACTGCATATAAAGCCGAATGTTCATGTAAGACATGAAAAAACAGGGCCCGATAATGCGTGTTTTTTTGTTCCTACGAGAGGGGGCAAAGGAAGAAGAAAAAATTTACAAACCTGCCTCAATCGCTATTTATTTAAAACCAGTTGAATCGTTTAAGAACCTATTGCGACTTGTTATGGTTGTATGGCTTATCCCTATGACATTTTAATGATAATTTCAACGATCTTTTCCTGAATGACTCCATTTTCTTTAAGTTTGAAAATTTCAATTCGAGTCGGTAGTAACCTTCCGACCAACTGCATCTTTTCGTACCTGAATTTTTTGTTATGCTTTCT
>CAZFDE010000069.1:0-13659 GCA_964517795.1 uncultured Pirellulales bacterium
ATCTTGACCATCTTCGCGCCGTGACGCGCGGCCGCCAGAATCTCGGTTGCCGTGGCCGCACCGGGTAATATCCCGATATCATGCCCGACACAGTAATCGACCAGATCGGGATTCACATCGGGAGCGACGATATATTGGGCACCGGCCCCGATAACCGCTTTACAGGCCTCGACATTCAAAACAGTCCCCGCCCCGATCGCCATCCGGTCAGCGAATTGATGGCTGAGCGACTGAATCATCTCAACCGCCGACGGCGTGTTATACGTCACTTCCATCAGTCGAATCCCCCCGTCGTAAAGCGCCGCCGCCAAATCGCATATCGAACCCGGCTCGGCGCCGCGAACAATCACCACCAGCTTATGGGTTCGAACTGAACTGTAAATCTGATCCGCCTTCAACATGATGGTCCATTATGCAGATTTGCCGAAAAAGTCAACCGTAAAAAAAAGCCTGATCCCTATCGACAAGCAATTTATATCTTATTTCAAAAGCTTGAGTTAGAGCAAATGTTCTGTGGTTAAGCAATTTCGGGTGGTTGAATTTCAGCGTCAAATATGTTATAATCATATTGAACAAAGATGCAATGGGATTTATGTAAAAAATCGCAATGTCATACGGTTAATCTGTATCGTTGAACCGATGGTTGCATCGGAACTGTTTGGATAAATTTCGGGGTTCCAGGATGAAAAGAATCTGTCTAAAAGCCGCAGTCGTTACAGCGTTATTGTTTATTCCCAACACCACCCTTGCCCAAATTCAAATATGGAACGGCACGGTCAGCACAGACTGGGCCACCGCATCGAACTGGGATACGAATTCGGTTCCGACAACCGGGGATCAGTTACAAATCACGGGAACAGGCTTCTATGACTGCATCGCCGATAATATCGGCTACATCGACGTCAACCAGTTCCAAGTCATTGGCAAAACATTTACATTCCGCGGCAACACCTACATCAAAAACTCGGCAACCATTCGCGACTTTGAAATCTCCGGCAATGGCGTCGTTACCATTGAGGCCGGTGCAACCGCGGAACATACCCGCTGGACACGGATCGGCAGCACCACTGCCGGAACGATGAACGTGTATGGGACGTACCTGTCCGGTACCCAGCGGATCGATATCGGCTTTGACGGCGCCACCGGATCGACATTGAATATTTATGACGGCGGGCTGTTTCAATCCGACGGCGGCAGTGCATTTAATGTCAATGTAGGCTGTGTGATCAATATCTACGAGGGCGGCACCCTGAAAAAAGCCGATGACCAGACCAGTCTTTTCGGCAATTTAATCACGTTGGGCAATATTCAATTTCCCGAACCGGGAGCTGAATATTCACTAACCTATGAATCAGATGGGTACACATATCTTACGGTCACGATCAATCCGATCGATACGACCAAAGCCCATTCGCCGAATCCGCAAGATGAAGGTTATCTGCCTTATGGAGATACACTTATCACGTGGACACCCGGGGATGACGCTGTGTCTCAGCATTTTTATATCTGCGCTGATTTCGATGAAATTCAGACCGCGGACACAAATTCGGATTGTTTTGTAAATACATATCCTGCTGCCCAAAATTCGTTTGACACCACCGCATACCCACAAGGCAATAAATATTACTGGCGGATCGACACGGTTACACCCACCCAGACCATTGCGGGAGATGTCTGGTCGTTCAACAAAGTGCAAGACGAAATCTATGCCATGGATCATGGCGGAGGATTTCCGGTGGATTATGTGACAATCCAATCACTGCAGGGCCTGGCCAACCGATCCGCACCGCGACTCTATATTTACAAGTGGAGCAGCGACTTGTATTGGTTACAAAAGCTGCCTGAATTGGAATTTCTCGGTTTCAACGTGCTTGCAAATAACAGTGATGTTTTTACGATTCCTGAATTTTCCGCACTGACCGATACCATGGTCGTTTACGACAAAGACGATTGCAGGGCTGCGGTGATCGTTGCGCTGACGGCCGCGGGGATACTGGATTCACTCGTTGTTGAAAACGATGATATCGCTTATATGCAGTCACTCGCTTACAGTATCCACACCGACACCCGGGCAGATATGCGGGGTTTGTGGAGCACAAATGAAGATGCGGTGACCTGGGCTTATACCAATCTGAGATCGGACTGCATCGATACGATGTATGGTATCGATCCGGTCCAGGGCGGGCTTATTAAAGGTGCCGATTATTTCGTCGCCAATACGATGTTTGTTTTCCCACTGGATGCCCATGGCGTTAACATCAACTATCAGACAAATATTCAGGACCAGATATTATCCAGTTATCCTGCAGGCTCAAAATCCCACGGCTGGTGGAGCAAGGAAGTCAAGGATGTGCATTACATCAGCGAATTCGGGCATACGGTGGGGCAACTGGCGCCCAACACGTCCTTTTTTTCAAAACTGGGGCAACCCGATAAGCCCCTGGTCCAGAAACTCCACCGAGATGCGGTTGTATATGATCCTTCTAAAACGTACATCACCATCTCGTTTTCGCAAGGCGATTCGCTTCACTTCTGCCAAAAAGAAAACCTGTACCAGATGATCAACGCCAGTACGATTGATCCCAACAAGACGGTATCCCAGCGATATCCGTTCGGCCAGATGCATTCGACGTTCCAAGGGGACCTGCAGCCGACCGTGGTCAAACATCTCTACGCTGTCAAACCCGACCATATGCTCTTCACCGCCAAAGGATACGGCTATACGAATCCGACGATCCAATGGGAAAATGGCTATATGGATTTACATTGCACCCTTTCACTGATCAATATGAACAAAATGGGCATCCTTGATTATATGCTCAATGACAACGAGGCCACCGACGTAACAAACCTCGAATCGATCCGGGAGCTGTGCCATAAAATCCAGCCGCGGAGCATTATCTACAAAGGACAGCTCGATGACGGCGACGATGAAGATGATCCGCCGATGGTCATCGAAGGCGTCCCCATTTTCGCCGATCCGGTCTTCGGAATCGAGGATGACCAGAGTAATTTTTATGTTCAGGACACCGTGGATAATATCCTCGCCTCTGCGGCCCAGCGTCAGTTCTTCTGGGTCTTTTTAAAGCACAGCACCAACGAGCAGGAAGCCGAGCAGCTCTTCGAGGCGCTCAAAGGGTATCCGCAATTCGTGGTGCTGGGCTTTAACTCGTTTATCGAATTTTATCGCGAACACGCCGGCCTGAAGGACGGCGATATCGACGATGACGGACACGTCAATTTTATCGATTTCGCCCGAATCGCAAAAGCATGGAACCAGACCATCGACGACCCCGGCTTCGATCCGGCCTGCGATATTTCATATCCCCGCGGCGTCAAAACCGATAGCGCCGACCTGGCAATCGTGATCCAAAACTGGCTTCAATAAATAGGGGACGTTTACCTGATTATGAAAGCGCGTAAGGATTATATACAAAATTAAAATGCACTACCGTGTGGTCCGGCGGCAGCCTTTTCTCGTTGTCATTCCGGTGGGCACGGCCCACTCTACTCTTTATCCCTCTGGCCCTATGCCACTTTGTCCCTTTTTTTATTCTGTCTTTTCGCAACTATCCATAAAGTTTTCTCGTTTTTTCGGCGGCGGTGACTGCATCCGGCATATCGGCGTCTGGCGTTTTTCGTTTCAATCCCGCGGCCACCAGTCCGACGAACATCGCCTGCGGCTCCAGCGGCCGCGACGTCAGGCACGGATGGGCCTGCGTCCCGATAAAATACGGGTGCTCGGGAATCTCCAGAATCTGCATAATCGGATAATCCGGTGCCTTGCCGGAAAACATCATCCCGTTTTGCTCGATCGTCTCGATATATTTCGGGTCCACCTCGTAGCGGTGGCGAAACCGCATCCGGACGGAATCCTTCCTGCCGAACAGCCGCCACGCGACGGTGTCCTTTTTGATCGCGATATCGCGGCCGCCCAGACGCATATTGCCGCCGAGACCCTCGATTTCTTTCTGCTCGGGCAGGATATCGATCACAGCCTCCGCACAGTTCGGCTCGATCTCATGGCTGTTGGCCCCGGCAATCCCGCAGACGTTCCGCGCAAATTCGATCACCGCCATCTGGAACCCGAAACATATCCCCAGATACGGCAGGTTGTTCTCGCGGGCGTACTGCACGCAGGCGATCTTGCCCTCAGCCCCGCGCGTACCGAACCCGCCGGGCACGATAATCCCGTCCACATCCGTCAGGTGCCCGGCCACACTCTCAGGGGTGATCTCCGTCGTATCGATCCATTTGATATTGACCTCGCTGCCCAGCGCAATGCCGGCGTGCTCGAGCGCGTTGATAATCGAGGCGTAGCTGTCGCGAACGGACGTATATTTGCCGGTGATCGCAATCGTCGTGCTGCCCTGCTTTTTCTCGATCCGGTCGGTAAAATCGCACCATCGGGCCCACGCCTTCCGCTCCGGCCGCAGCTTGATGCGGTCATCGATCCGCAGCATACGGGCGACCTCGAAATCGATCCCCTTATCGCGGATCATTGCGGGGATCGTATAAATACTGGCCGAATCGTGCATACTGAAGACCCGATCGAACGGCACGTTACTGTAAACACTAATCTTCTGGCGGGCCTTCTCGTTCACCGGGCTGCTCGCGCGGCAGGCGATAATATCCGGCTGGATACCCAACTGCATGAGCTGCTTGATCCCGAGTTGGGCGGCCTTGGATTTCTGCTCGCCGAGCGTTTTCGGCTCGAGGATGTACGTCAGCGCCACGAAACAGCACGATTGCGGCCCTTCCTCATAGGCCAGTTCGCGCATCGCCTCGATGAAGTATGCATTCTCCAGATCGCCGACCGTACCGCCGATCTCCACGAAAACGATATCCGCATCGGTCCGCATCGCGAGATTGCGCAGCTTGAGCTTGACCTCGCCGGTTACGTGCGGAATCATCTGGACATCGCGGCCCAGATAATCCCCGTGCCGTTCCTTGTGCAGCACGGAACTGAAGACCTGCCCGCTGGTCGCAAAGTTGTCCCGCGTCAGGTCCTGGTTGAGCATCCGCTCGTACGTGCCCAGGTCCATATCGCATTCCATCCCGTCGTCCAGTACGAACACCTCGCCGTGTCGAAACGGATTGAGCGTACCAGAATCGATATTCAAGTACCCTTCGAGCTTAATGGGCGCAACGGTCAAACCCTTGTCCTGCATCAGCTTGGCCAGACAGGACGAGAATATCCCCTTGCCCAGCCCGCTCATCACGGTACCCAAAACGATCACATACCGAGCCTTGCCTTTTTGATAGCCTTCGGGAATCGGCGAGAAAAATTCGCTCTCGGTCGAAATATTACTCACCGACGCCAACAGATCATTCGCATCACTCATAACGACTCCAATTTCTTTGCCACAAAGATTTTTATATTTATTTTTTAAGCCACAGAGGGCACAGAGTTCACAGAGATTAATTATTTATCTTGTTCTTTCACAAATAATTTCTTAACAATTCTAGGCAATCCATATTTTCAAAGATCGGTTCAATCCTTGCTGAAGACTGAAAATCGCTATATATATCCTTTATTTCTTTATCATTCTTTCCATGCGTAGTTCCAAAAATCTTACATATAAGTGACGCAATGCTATCAGGTAAATTCAAAATTTGCATATTTTCTGGGGCATAACCGAACCCGAGGAAAAAGATTTGTTCTGCTTGTTCAATATGTTCAATTGCCTGATTTATTTCAGGACTTTCTTCCTGTTCGTATATCGTTTTTATATTGGGTGCCACTTGATTTAATAAAATTGCTTCTATAGAAGGTTTATATTTTACACCTTGCTTCGAATCTTGCCATGGTAATGGAGCTATCTGTCCGTAAATATGAATAATTTTTAGCTTCTGAAGACAATGGACTATATTGTCTTCCGGGACCTCAGTAAATGAATTGCGCAAGCTGGTATATAAAAAATATTCTAAAGATCGGTCGTAATTAAATGTAATGAACACAATTTGTTCATTTGGGAAAATAGGCAGTTTATTTGGTTTAGCAAGTTTGGCGGTCAATAACCTAAATAAATATGAGTACCAATCACCACCGATGAATAATCCCTTCAGAGTAAAACTAGGATGGTCTTGGTAATTAGCTTTTGCCCGCTCCGCCCTCTCTATAAACTCGCTTCTACCCTCAGCTTCAAAAATGCGAAAAGCGATAATCCATTTTCCAATTTCTGAAAACTTAGGATTTCGGGCCATAAAAAGATCTATAGATGTGTTTGACTTAAAAAATTTATTTCTAAATTCTCTTATCTTTTTTGACATCATATCTTTATGTACGCTTACTAAAGGATATGGTGTATTATCATCGAGACATATTAATTTTCGTAGTTGAGCACCTGAGGGGTAGCCGTATGGGCAACTGGCCCCGGCCCCTAAAATAAAAACTGTTCTTTTATCTAACATTCTCTGTGTTCTCTGTGGTTACAAGGATACACGTTTAACTCCATCGACCAGTTTCTTTTCTCCGAAATTGATAATCAGACCGCGCTTGAGGTTTGTCGCCTTCAGATAAGAAAGTGTTTGTGCCAACGCCACCTCGGGCATTTTCGATAACGATTTGATTTCAACGACTACCTCATTTTCCACTAATAAATCAAGTTTCTGGCCTTTGATAACAATCCCTTTGTATATCAGATCGCAATTGACTTGCCTTTGAAATTCAATATCGCGTAACTGAAACTCATGACACAATGCCTCTTCATAAATCGATTCCAGCAATCCCGGCCCAAGCGTACTATGCACTTCAATCGCTGCCCCAATAATTCGCTTTGTTAAATCATCACTCATTTATACCCCTGCGTCCTCTTTTGCCTCTGTGTCCATATTATATACCTCTGTGTTCTCTGTGGCCTCTGTGGCTATAATATCTATTATTTCTCTGTGGCTATGTTTTCTCTGTAGCGCTTCACAAAATCCGCGTACTGCTGCGGCGTGTCGATGCCGTCAGTAAATCGGCCAACAATACCGACCGCGATCGCAATACCGTTCTCCAGTGCCCGCAGTTGTTCGAGCTTCTCGGCCAGTTCCAGCGGCGTCTGAGGCAGTGCCGTCAGCTTCAGCAGCGTATCCTTTCGGTATGCATAGATGCCCATATGCCGCAGATATTGATCAAACGCACCGACGCCGCTTTTGTCGCGATCATACGGGATCGGGCTTCTGGAAAAGTACAGTGCCCGCCCGCGATGATCGACAATGACCTTGACCAGATTCGGATCGTTGACCTGCCCGGCATTGGCAAACGGACACGCTAAGGTCGCCATCGGGACATCCGAATCGCTTGATATAAGATCAGCGAGTGTATCGATGGCGGCCGGATCGATCTCGGGCTCGTCGGCCTGGACATTGATCACGATATCGACATCGATGTCTTTGACGGCCTGAGCGATCCGGTCGGTGCCGCTTTGACAATCCGGGCTGGTCATGACGGCCTTTGCGCCGAACGACTCGGCCGCGGCGAGAATCCGCTCATCGTCGGCCGCGATCAGCACCATCTGCGGCGATTTCGCCCGCTGGACCTGCTCGTAGGTATGCTGGATGAGGAATTTGCCGGTATCTTTGGCGAGAACTTTGGCGGCAAAACGCACCGAAGCGTAACGAGCCGGTATAACCGCAGCTATTTTCACCTTTTACACCCTTTCGGCCCGGCAGTTGAATACCAGACACTCACTGATCATCCTTGACATAATTTCTGGCAAAATACCAACTGCCCTGCGATCATACGCGGCCGAAACCCCTTTGTCAATACCGACCTGAATTTTTTCAAAAATTACATCGGCCTGCATTAAAGTATCGTGAGTCTTAAAAGACGCATACTTTAACTGGATATTAGTGCGGCAACACTTTGCTCATTCCAGTATTTCGAGCCAGTTTGAGGCGAGCATCGCGAAATCCAGAAAGTCCACGCTCTCATCACGATTGGCATCGGCCCGCTCATAATAATCGTTACTTTCCGATCCGTCATCTTTGAGCCAATAGTAACCCAATTCGGCAAGATCATAAACATCGACCTCGCCATCGACGGCCAAATCGCCCGCTAACGGCTCGACATTGAATACCAGTGTAAAAGGTGTCGAAGGTTCATATTGCCCCAGTGCATCATACATTTGCCATGTAATCCAAAACAAGCTGGTATTATCAACTGCCTGATAAGACATATGCATGTGGGCATCATCGCGCTCCACATGAATTCCACTGTGGTTAAACGGCGGATCATTTACATCGTCAATCGTAAATTGCGGATCATCCTTGTGTACCGCTCTAAGGCCTGACGAAATGGAAATACATTTAATCATAATGCGATAATCCTGATCCGGCGTCCCGGCGAAACACCGATTCGGATCATAGGTATAAACCGCATTAGGTTCGGTTCCCTGAAACGCATCAAAACCCGGTTCGCCGATCCGCCATTTATGATCGGAAAAGAAACTTTCCGATAGCGGATAGTACCAATTCACATGAGCCGGTGTTCCACTGCGGCGATATTTCTGCCAGCAATCGACGAAAAGCCTGTTGTCATCTGCGGTGTCGCCAATGCCGTCTTCATTGATGCCGATAATTACATGATCGAGCGTACATTCCGCATATATCTGAAAAGTCCCGAACAACACAAGTAGCGTTGCGAATATTATTTTTTTCATAACATAATTCCTTATCTGCGATGTTACGGATTAGCAGGCCAGCTTGGCGCGGATTCCGGATACCAATAACATCTGCCGGGCCACTGGTACGTCTCTTCGAGTTCCAGGGTTTCAACGTGACCGTCTGCAAACAGGTAATTCGATTTACCCATATGGCGGTCCCACGCGATAAATGTTTTTGCGTATTCGATCGCGCCCTCCCATGATTCCGGATGAATATGGTCGGCCAGATAAAAACTTTCAGTATTCGGCGCCTCGCTGACCCAGATACAGTACATCGGCTTGCGAATCTTATCGGCGCGGTTGAACGGATTCACCGTTCCGCCATATCGATAACAAATCGGATCCAGAAGCGCATTGACCGCAAAACTGCAATAGCGTTTGTCCTGCTGGGAGTTCAGCGGCCGGTCCCAATCGACGAAATTATCGGCTTTGTCGCTCGGACAGCGAAACAGTAATTCTTCGCCGGTATATTTCGAGAGGACACGCAGCCAATATTGATCGGGATTGGTAATATGACATGAACTTGGCGGCAAACGATTTTCGCAACTGCAATGATAAGCCTCCGTCGCGATGCCGATTTGACGCATATTGCTGGTACACATCAGCTTTCGGGTCACCTGTTTCGCTTTGGTGACAACCGGCAGCAAAATACCCAGCAGCATCGCGATAATGGCAATCACCACCAGAAGCTCAATCAGGGTAAAGCCCTTAAACCGGCTGCTTATTGAATAATAACCGGGGCAGCTTACACCGCCCCGGTTCAAACTGGATACATTTACATTTTGCATTTGTCCGTTCTTTTTCTCAGCAGCGCAATTGCACCCATACCCAAAAGCATCATCGTCGTCGGTTCAGGAACCGTCACAAACTTAAATTCAAAATCATCGGATGCGGTGTACAATCCGCCCGCATCATAAGCGGAGAACGTGGCGGTCACTTCCTGGCCGATATCCGGTGTAAGCCAGAAATGAAACATCATGTGCTCGTGAATACCCCATGCATTTTTATCCGCCAGCCATTCTTTGTGTAACTCATACGTATCGCCGTCTTCGGTCAGCGGAACCACTGCATCACCTTCGTCAAGTAGGAAAAAATCCTCTGAAGCAACCGATGAGCCTTCACGTTTGAGGTAGATTTCCCATGTCGGAGTGGTGTTCTGATCGACACTGGCCAGGTTCCATTTGCCCTGCGGCCCATGCGCCGAATGCCAGCCGTTAATATGTTCATAACCGGCCGGATCGCCGTAGCCGCCGGACTGGCTATATTGAAAATCGCATTTCCAAAGCTGCTTGCCCGAACCATCACCTTTAGTGATCGGGCTGCCGCTTTCTAAAGCCGGCACCAGTTGCAGAAAAACGCCGCCGTCGCCCTGCTCCCAGTTCGGCCAGCCGGGCGTCGGGGCCACCGCATGAACGGGCGGGACCGAGAAAAGCCAGAGCTTATTATCATCAGTCAGGTCGTCATCGGTAGCCTTGGCCGCATTTTCCGGATCGGCCCAGTCCGGCCGCCACGTAGGGTTAACCCCAATATGTGTATGCGCAACCTTATGTTCGGCAACACCGATATTGAAAACAACGCACACCATCAATAATGCTATAATGATTTTAAGATTCATCACAAATTCTCCTGTAAAAAGTACAATGAGCAGAATATGCGCACAGGCATACCCTGAAAAACGGTTTTGATTGTCTAAACGTAAAGGAGAATCGTTACGCCGGCGGCCCGCGTGGGATGATATGACATGCGACCCGAACAATTCGGGGTTTATCTGAAAAATACACGATGGGATGTTCGGTGACATGGATAAAAAATGAGGTTTCAAAGGATGCGATCAGGAATTTGCCGCAATGAAGGCATGCGTTCTGGCAGACCGGACAATGCGCTTCATCATGATCATGTTGGCCGCAACTGCACTCGGCAACAAGATGCACGACAAGCAGCGCACCCGTGATATTGACTATAAATATCAGCAGAACAAAAACGACAGCACAGTATTTTGTCTTCGTGTACACCAATGCACCCGGCCGAAAATGCCAATTTCAAATTTGCAACTAAGTTGCAATTTTAGCCTGATCGGCCGCCCGTGTCAAATAAAAATGCATTATTTTTATAAGACATGTGAAAATCGCTATTTACAGCACAAAAAAAATGCGGCCGTCGAACTGATCACCAAAGAGAATCTCAACACCGACCCGAATTTTTTGAAAATTTACATCAGCCTGCAGTAACAGACAGAAGTCTCATGGATTTTCTTTTGTTTCGACTGTCATTAGAATTAAAACAAAATTGATGGGTTTATCCTGGTCGGCATATGCGGTAACTGGGCTTTTCAAACTGGCCCTTGAACCGGTGGTTTGGGTGTAGATAAATGGTTTCCCGGTTACAGGGTCGTTTGGCACTTCGATTAACGTGTCAGACAATGCAGCGGGAAATTTGCCGTCGGTTTTTGCTGCGGTACTACGCAATGCTTCGATATTTTGTAGAGCCGCTATATGGCGATCCAGCCGTTGCATCAATCGACCTATCTTTTCGCGAGCATCCTCATCCTGTTCCGCTTCCAACGAAACCGTAAGATCAATCAGGGGCTTTGGCAGAATCGCTAAGGACGCATATAGACTGGGCGAGTCCGGTCCCTGAATGAATTGCTCCATTTGATCGCACATAAGCGCAGCACACGATATTCCGGTCAGGCCGTGAACCAGAGTTGCCTGACTTAAGTGGCGCGCCATGCCAAGACAGACTTGAATGCTTT
The DNA here is from genome assembly GCA_964517795.1 of uncultured Pirellulales bacterium. Taxonomy (GTDB): domain Bacteria; phylum Planctomycetota; class Phycisphaerae; order Sedimentisphaerales; family Anaerobacaceae; genus CAZFDE01. The sequence continues at coordinate 11,404 of CAZFDE010000069.1, forward strand.
CAGCGGCTTTTGCATGCCGACCCGCGGCAATATTAAGTCGGCTCTGTAAGGCAAGGGCACAGGCAAGATCACGATACTTGTTCAGATTACCATTAAGTGAAGATGGCCACGAACACGATTTGCACCGAGCCGCTTCTTCAATTGATTGTAGTGCCGGTTTCAATTCTTCTATCGTTTTTTCAACTGCATGGAGGGGCAGTTCTTTAAAATCACTTTTTGCCAACTGCATGAGTTTCCTGGTTTGAAGATTCGAAGGCAGTTTACCGAAAGCCGCTTCGTAGAATTTGGCCGCATCTTCATCGACCTGCTTGTTTTCGGGAAAGAGCAACTCCAACTTTTGATCAACCGTCGAGATACTAGCCGGATAGATGACCAACTCAGTAACGCCGGCGTTCTTACGTTGCGCGCCGACAGGAAGAACTAGATAAAACATGATTAAAACAGAAGCCCGAAAGAATTTCATAGCAAATCTCCTAACGCGTTATCCCTATTTTTCAAAAAGCTGGTTTTTCGAACGATTGGATTATTCTATAAAAACCCAATCAAAACGGTCAAGAATATTCGCTCACTAAGCTTTTTTTATAAAAAAATCGTAAAAATCGGCTAATGGGGCCTTGACAGACCGCAGCCGATATGGTATCATTTTTAAATCATGAAGCAAAGAGACCGCGAAAATTCGTGTCGTTGGTGGTGGCCTGTCGGATAAGTTTCCGATAGGTTGGCGGTCTTTGCTCAGATAAAAAAACCGAAAAACGAAAAAAGCAGACAGCCTGTTGGAAACAACAGGCTGTTTTTTTATTGTTATTTCGGCCATAATTGGTAAAACGTGGTGCACGATAAGGCAAAAATATGGAAGATTACCGTGAAATCATAGAATCGGCCCGACCCGGCGAGATCGTCCCGGTCGTCAAGCAGATGAAAATCGGCGATCCGGTGGATTTTTTCGCGAAAATCAGCGATTACGGCCGCCGCCGCAACTGCTGCCTGTTCGAGTCGCGCGAATACCTCGCGGGCACCTCGGCGCTCAGTTTCGGCACGGCCCGACCCGCCCTGTACCTGGCGGGCAAGCAGCGCGACTTCAAAATCGAGGCCCTCAGCAAGACCGGAAGGCGAATGCTCAAATACCTCTCTGAGAAAGATGCCTGCTTCGCCTTCTGCGAAAGCGTCGATTTCAGCGACGACCGCATCACGGGCACGATCCGAAAGACCGATCAACTCGTCGATGAGCAAACGCGGCTCAAGGCCGTCAACCAGATGGACGTGCTGCGGGCGGTCGCGTTTTCGTTTCGCCTCGCCAGCCAGCCCTTCCGCGTAACCTGCGGCCTGCTGGGGGCACTGAGCTACGACTTTATCGATCAGTTCGAGAAACTGCCGCAAAACACCGACGACCTGCTGGCCAATCCCGACTATGAGCTGTATTTCGCCGATAATATCTTTCTCGTCGATCACGCCCACGCGACCGGCCATATCATCGTCAACGTCATGGTCACCAACGGCGATCGCGAACAGGCCATCGCCGAGGCCCAGGACGGCTTTGATTATTACGCCAATATCGTCCGCTTCGAAAGCCCCAAAGCCCAGCCGGTTAAGCCCCCCACTGTTGAAACCGACACCGATACCAACCAGCCCGATTTCGAGGCGATGGTCAACTCCGCCAAAAAACATATTATCGACGGCGATATCTTTCAGGTCGTCCTCAGCCGCACGAAGATCGAGCCGTGTGCCGATGAGCCGCTCGATGTCTATAAGCGGCTGCGCATCCTGAACCCGTCGCCCTATATGTTCTATATCAATACGCCCAATACGATCCTGATGGGCTCCAGCCCCGAGCTGAACCTTCGCGTCAGCGGCACCGAGCCGAAAAACGTCGAGATCCGCCCCATCGCCGGCACCAAACCCCGCGGCAAGGTCGCCGGTAAGATCGACGCCGATACCGATTTTCGCTACGAAGCGGAACTCAAGCTCGACCGCAAGGAACTGGCCGAGCATATCATGCTCGTCGATCTGGCGCGAAACGATATCGCCCGCGTCGCCGAGCCGGGCAGCCGCATCGTCACCGAATTGCTGATCGCCGAAAAATACGAATCGGTCCAGCACCTGGTCAGCAATGTCAAAGGCACCCTGGCCAACGGCCTCGACGCCCTCAGCGCCTATCTGGCGACGATGAACATGGGTACGCTCACCGGCGCGCCGAAGATCGAAGCGATGAAGATCATCCGCCAGCTCGAAAAGACCAAACGCGGCTATTACGGCGGC
>CAZFDE010000070.1:0-13463 GCA_964517795.1 uncultured Pirellulales bacterium
CACTTAACCCATCGCGCAAGTCTTTTTTATAAATTTTTATGAAATATTCGGGTTAAGCCGTTTAAGGTTTCCATGAAAAGTGCTGGAAAAAAGTTACGGATTTTTGTATAGTGGTTTTTTCGCAGTTTAGACATAGGCAGGATACGCAAAAAAACGCAACGATGTTTCCTGCAAAGATTTAAAGGAGGTTTTTATGCAACGGCAATTAAACCGACGGCAGTTTTTGGCCACAGCGGGATTAAGCACCGCGGCCATTTTAACCCAAAGTCATCGCGCATTTTCAGGAAACATCCCGCAAAATGCCAATCATCCGGAATTACTCAAGGTGGGTGACACATTTCGATTCGCCTTATTTGCCGATCCGCAGGTCGGCCCGGTGGGTTCAGATGCACGGGCTTACGTGAACGCCCGCCGCACACAAATCGAAGCGATCAAAGAGATCAATGCCATGGATCCCAAGCCGACATTTGCAATCTGGGTCGGCGATCTGGTCAATGTACCCAATGATACATCGTTCGAAAATTTCATGGACTGTATCAAAGGTGCCGAGATGACCCGTGTCCTGGTGCATGGCAATCACGACACCCGCCCGCCATACACGAAATACATTCAGATGCAGAAAAAAGTCAACGGGGTCGAAGATGTATTCTATTCGTTCGATGTCGGCAAGTGGCACATGGTGATCATTCCCTGCAATTTCGAATGGCGACGACCCGAAGATGTCAAGGCCGAAGCCGAGATGCTCGCTTGGCTTGAGCAGGACCTGGCCCGGAACCGCCACCGCCCCACCATGGCGTTTGTTCACCTGCACATGATCCCGCAGGGATTGACGCAGCTTGAATGGTACACGTATCGGCTTGAACTGCGCAAGAAGCTGATCGATCTGTTTACCAAATACGGTAACGTCCGATGGTACTTTAACGGCCACGTCCATAACGGGATCAAGGCCTCGGTCAAGATGAGCAAGCAGTACAAGGGGATCAATTTTGTGACGCTGCCGACAATTATCGAGGGGCGCAATTTCGGCGAGGAATTTCCCGAATACGAACACGGCCTGCCCGTCGGCGGTTATTACATGATCGCCGACGTCAACGGTGAGGATATCACCCTGACCGGCCGGCTTGCCGGCACCGAGAAAGGTTACGTCTATCCCAAACAGCTTACTCAATTCGAGGACAAGCAGGAGCCGCGATGGTGGAAGACGACGCTTGAATTCAATCCGCAGCCGAAGCTGATCAATGGCGGCTTTGAATCGGACCTGGAAGGCTGGACGCCGACGTATCGCTACCAGACCGACGAAGACCCCGCCTTTCAGTGGCGTATCGACACCGATCGCGCTGCTTCCGGCCAAAAATCCGCGTTCATTCAAACCAAGGCCAAGGGCCGCACCTGGTGGGCCAGAGACGATATGACCGGCCTGTATCGGGTGGTTTCGCTGCCCAAAGGCAATTTTCCTGTTTTGAAAGCATCCTATTATCTGGATGAGCGGCCGCAAAACGGCGGCGGGTTTATTCGCTTTAACGCAATCAGCGAGGATCAATTCAAATTCCTGATGATGTTCAAGTGGGGCGAAAATGAAAACCGGGCCGATTATCTGCCGCGTTCGGTGGGTTACGAAATCCACGGTGCCCAGCAAAGCTGGTTGTTTTTACAGCAGATGGCACAACGCAAAAAAGGGTTCTTCTGGAACCTGCTCGACGATCCGGGCCAATGGCATACGATGACCGTCGATATCAAGGATCTGTATGACCGCTCGATTGAAAAACCCGGCGCGTTTGATGAATTGAATATTACCAAGCTCTTTATTGAGGTCGGCACCTGGTGCAACCGCGAACCGGGATCGATCAGCCGCGCGTGGTTCGACGATCTCAGCCTGAGTGCTTCGGACACCTCGGTACGGTCGCTCAATGATGAGATGCCGCTGGTGGTTAATCAGTGGATATCCCTGACGCGGTTCGGTCAGGACCTGGCCGACAGTGAGATCGAACGCCAGCGACTGGCCGGTGAGGATTGATAACTTTTTCAAGAAAAGGATCGACGATGAATCGCCGCAACTTCTTAAAGACCGCCGGGATGGCGACTGCGGGTTTTCTGCTTTCTTCGAAAGGATTCACAGCAGCACAGCCGCAGCGCCCGAACATTTTATTTATCATGTCCGACGATCACGCCTCACACGCGTTGAGCTGTTACGGCAGCCGGATCAATAAGACACCGAATCTCGACCGCATCGCCAACGAAGGAATGCGCTTTGACAACTGCTTCTGCACGAATTCGATCTGCGAGCCCAGCCGTGCGGTCATCCTGACCGGCAAATACAGCCACCTCAACGGCGTCCACTGCAACGGCGAGCACTTCGACGGCTCACAGCAGACCGTCAGTAAACTGCTTCGGCAGAACGGCTACCAGACCGCGATGATCGGCAAATGGCACCTCAATTCCGAGCCGACCGGTTTCGATTACTGGTGCATCCTCACCGACGGCGGCGGACAGGGTACATATTTCGAGCCCGTCTTCGATCTGAACGGCAAACGCAGGCAAATCGCCGGCTACACAACGGATATCATCACCGATCAAACCATCCAATGGCTCGATGCGCGAAAAAGCGATAAGCCGTTTTTCCTGATGTGTCACCACAAGGCCCCGCATCGCCGCTGGCGACCCAATTACCCGGATTTTAAAGTATATGAAGACAAAGAAATCCCCCAGCCTGACACCTTCGACGACGATTACAGTACACGAAGCGATGCGGCCAAATATGCCGAAATGACCATCGAGCAGGACCTCGACGAAAAGGACCTGAAATTCGATCCGCCCGAACACTTCATCGGTCAGCAATTGAAGAACTGGAAATACCAGCGGTATATGAGAGACTATCTGGGCTGTGTCGCCTCGGTCGATGACAATGTCGGCCGGCTGCTCGATTACCTGGACAAGTCGGGCCTCGCCGAAAACACCATCGTGATCTACACCTCCGACCAGGGCTTCTATCTCGGTGACCACGGCTGGTTCGACAAACGCTTCATGTATGAAGAGTCGCTCCGCATGCCGCTGCTGATTCGCTATCCCAAAACCGTCGAGGCCGGATCGGTCAATAAAGAGATGGTCCTGAACCTCGATTTTGCGCCGACGTTTCTGGATTTCGCCGGCGTAAAAACGCCCGATGACATGCAGGGCCGCTCGATTAAGCCGCTCTTGGAAGGCGAATCGGTTTCCGACTGGCGCGATGCGATGTATTATCACTATTATGAATATCCCTCTGTCCACATGGTCAAGCGCCATTACGGCATTCGCATCCAGCGTTATAAGCTCATTCATTTTTATTACGATATTGATGCGTGGGAGCTTTATGATCTGCAGGAAGATCCCCACGAACTCAATAATATCTATGACCATCCCGATTACGCCCCAATCGTCGTCGAATTGAAGGACAAGCTTCGCAACCTGCAGTCGCATTACGGCGATTCGGACGAAAAGGCAAAACAGGTACTGAATGATTATCTGGCGGCCGGGCATGGCAAAAATTTCATGCTCAACAGCCGCTACTATAAAGAGAAAGTGAGAAAAGATTAAGATGAAACGAAGAGAATTTTTGAAGACCTGTGCGGCCTCGGCGACCGCGATGCTGCTGCCCGGCTGCAGCAGAGGCAATTTAACCGAAACGCCCGATTTCGGCCCGATCAACATCCTGCTGATTACCGCCGATGACATGAACTGGAATTCTGTCGGCTGTTACGGCTGTAATGTACCCGGTACGACGCCGAACATCGACCAACTCGCATCCGAGGGAATGCGATTCAACAACGGCCATATTGCCGTGGCGATCTGTATGCCCAGCCGCATGGCCATTGCCAGCGCCCGTTATCCGCACCGCAGCGGCGCCGAGGGATTCCAGAACATCCGGCCCGAGGTTCCCTCTATTTACGAGCAACTGCGCAAGGCCAATTACCTGACCGGCGTACTGGGCAAAGTCGGTCATTCGGTCCCCGCCAAAGATCAACCACTGGATATGCAATACGATTTTGACGATCTGCACCTCGGCCGCGACCCGCAACTGTATTACAAACATGCCAAGGCATTCTTCAAACAAGCTAAAACCGAGGGCCGTCCGTTCTACATGATGGCCAACTCCCATGACCCACATCGGCCTTGGTATAACAGCCGACAGGAACGGGAGCACAAAAAATTCAAAGACATGCTCGACAAGCTGGCTACCCCTTCAAAGATCTTTAAGCCCTCTGAGGTCAAGGTGCCCGGCTTTCTGGCGGACATCCCCGATGTGCGTAAGGAAATCGCCCAGTATTACAGCTCTGTTCGCCGTTGCGACGATACGGTCGGTATGATCCTCAAGGCACTTGAGGAGACCGGCCACAAAGATAATACCCTGGTGATGTATCTTTCCGATAATGGTATCGCCATGCCGTTCGCCAAGACCAACTGCTACCTGCACAGCACCAAGACGCCGTGGATTGTCCGCTGGCCCGGCAAGGTCAAGCCCGGTCGTGTCGATGATGAGCATTTGATCAGCGGCATCGACTTTATGCCGACTGTGCTCGATATCATCGGCCTGCCCGCACCGCCCGGGATCGACGGATTTTCATTCCTGCCGGTGCTGCTGGGCAAGAAACAATCCGGCCGCGACAAGGTATTTACCCAGATGAGCGAAGGGGCAAACAAAATCCGCTTTCCGATGCGGTGCGTCCAAACGAAACAATACGGTTATCTATTCAATCCTTGGTCAAACGGCACCCGCCAATTTAAGAACAATTCGATGGGCGGGTTGACCTGGCCGGCGATGGTCAAGGCGGCTCAGGACGACCCGCAGATCAAAAAACGCACTGACTTTTTCCTCTATCGCACGGTCGAAGAGTTCTACGATTTCCACAAAGATCCCGATGCCCTGAACAACCTGATCAACAATCCCGATTATCAAAAACAGGTTAACGAATTTCGAAAGACCCTGCGAAAATGGATGGTCGAGACCGAAGACCCGGCACTGGAGGCATTCGATCAAAAAGACGATCCCCAAGCGCTTGAAAAATTTATCGAGAAACAGCAGCAATGGTCCAAAAAGCTCAACGCTCGAGACAAACAAATGCGGCACGAGCTCAGATAAGAAATCAATGAAACGGAGTAAGATCATGCAGACCCAAAACTTATCCCGCAGAGGATTCATCAAAGCCGCAAGCGTTTTCGCCGGTGCGATGCTCACCCGTCAATGGTCGTTTGCCGAGACCGCCAAGCGCAAACCGAATATCATTTATATCATGGCCGACGATCTGGGATACGGCGATCTGGGCTGTTACGGCAACAAAGGCGCCCACACGCCAAACCTTGATAAGATGGCTGCCGAAGGGATGCGGTTTACCGATTTTCACTCCAACGGCCCGGTCTGCACACCCACGCGGGCGGCCCTGCTGACCGGTAAATATCAGCAGCGGGTCGGCCTGTATGCCGCTCCCGAGCAAGAGCGTTATACGCAGGTCAAAACCATGCCGCTGGAGGAACTGACCTTTGCAGAACTGGCCAAACTCGCAGGTTACTCGACCGGCATCGTCGGCAAGTGGCACCTCGGCGACCATATTCCGTATCTGGCCACACGACAGGGATTCGATGAATGGTTTGGCCTGCCCTACAGCAACGATATGCACCCCTATAAGAGCAAAAACCAGCGGCCGCCGCTGCCATTGTTCCGCGGTGAACAGATCATCGAGATGAATCCGAACCAGGATTACCTGACCACCCGCTATACCAAAGAGGCGATCGACTTTATCCGCCGCCACAAGGAGACGCCGTTCGTTTTGTATCTGCCGCACAACATGCCGCACAAGCCAATCCACTGCTCAGAGCCCTTCCAGAAGCGTTTCACACAGGAGCAGCTCGATTCGATCAAAGGTCACTACGATTCCGAATCGCGCCAATTCCTCTACCCGGCCGTCGTCGAGGAGATCGACCACAGCACCGGCGAAATCCTAAAGACGCTCAAAGAACTGGGGCTGGAGAAGGATACGCTGGTGATCTTTTCCTCGGATAACGGTCCGCAGTCGGCCGGCAGTGCCGGCCCCCTCAAAGGCGGCAAAGGCAGCATGTACGAAGGCGGCCACCGCGTCCCGGGTATCTTCTACTGGCCCGGCCGCATCAAACCCGGTCAGGTCTGTCACCAGACCGCCACCATGGTCGATCTGTTCCCCACGTGGGCGAATCTCATGGGCGTCAAAATCCCCGATTTTGTCAAAACCGACGGCATTGATTTGACCGATGTATTGCAGAAAAATGCCAAGCTGCCCGAAAGGACATTGTTCTGGCGTGATCGTGATCGGGTGGTCGCCCGACGCGGGCCCTGGAAACTGATGATTAATCCCAATAAGCGAGATCTCAAGACCCGTGACGATATCGAGTTGTATAACCTCGACGAGGACCTCAGCGAAACCAAAGACCTCGCCGCCGAAAAACCCGAAATTGCCAACGACCTTAAGCAGCAGGCATTGGATTGGGAAAAGACCGTCGGACCCGAACGCGATCCAGAATGGTAGTAGGTTTCCCGCAACCAGCTAATCACAATGAACAATGCAGGCTGAATAATACAAATGTCTTTTTGATGAGTTTTTCGATGCCGTAAAGCTGGGTAATCATGGCGTCAGCCGCGGATAAATGCTCGCACGGCAGGACAGCCGGCGAAGAGTCTGGGTCGGGAACCAAATCGATCTAAGCCAATAAGGCCGTAATATGCGCTGCCAGTGCAGCGCTCAACAGGTCTCGTTTTTCTAAAAGCAATGAAGCGGCGTTAAGAAAAAGAAAACTGACCGTATTCTTGACGGGCAAACCTGAAACAAAATGCCCGTTTTCGAAAAGCCTGCATACTTTCGATTAATAAATCGAAGATTTCAATATGATCTTCAAAAAATATGACCTATTTATAGGAGAATGACTGGCCGGTGAGGCGTTCGTACCCCTCGATATATTTGGCCGAGGTCTTTTCGACAATATCGTCGGGCAGCTCGACACCTGGGCCGGACTTATTGAAGTTAATGTCTTCGAGGTAATTACGCACGAACTGCTTGTCGAAGCTCTCCTGGTCGCGGCCGGGCGCGTATTTGTCCGCTGGCCAGAACCGTGATGAATCCGGCGTGAGCACCTCGTCGATCAGAATAATCTTATCGTCATCCACTTCGCCCCATTCGAATTTCGTATCGGCGAGAATAATCCCTTTTTGTTCGGCGTAGTCGGTCGCTTTTTTGAAGATCGCCATGCTCTTATCGCGGACGTATTCGGCTTTTTCTTTGCCGATGATCTCGACGCATTTTTCGAACGAGATATTCTCATCATGCATACCGCGCTCGGCCTTGGTGGCGGGCGTAAAGATCAATTCGGGCAGTTTTTGGCACTGTTTGAGGCCGTCGGCCAGTTTCTGGCCGCAAACGGTCCCGTCCTGTTGGTATTCTTTCCAGCCTGAGCCTGCCAGGTAGCCGCGGATCACACACTCGACCGGCAGCGCATTGCCTTTTTTGACCAGCATACTGCGGCCGGTGAGCTGTTCGGTGAAATCGCAGAATGGCGCCGGAAATTGCGAAACATCGTCGCTGATCATATGGTGCTCGACAATATCCGAAAGGAACTCGAACCAGAATTTCGAAATCTGCGTCAGGACGATCCCCTTATAGGGAATCCCATTGGCCATAACCACATCGAACGCACTGATACGGTCGGTGGCGATGATCAGCAGTTTATCTCCAAGGTCGTAAATATCACGAACCTTGCCGCGGGTCGGGCTGTGCCCGGGAATGTCTGTCTGCAGAATCGTCTGTGCCATTGTGCTATCCTTTCATTTGATTTTGACCAAACCGGGATATCCTAATGATAAAAGCCCGATGCGTCAAGTTAAAGCTCGCAGCGCGAGCCAATATATTCGTGAAGGACGATTCGAAGGCGACGTATTTCATCGTTATCGGGCAGACCGGCGAGGATTTTGTCGAAATGGCCGCGGGATTCGATCCGTCTGATCGTCGCGGGAAAATTCATGTCATAGACCCAGCCCAATTGCAGCAGTTTCATATCGTTTAGCGTCTGCAGCCGGGCGTAATCCACTTTTTCACCTGCCAGGACCGCTTGGTAGATTTGCGGTGTGTACCACGGCTCGTCCGGCAGTTCGATCTCCCGGTCGAATTTTTCCGGATTTTTCAGATACTCGGCATAGCCGGTCAGGACCACATGGTAGATATCGATCTTGTCGGCGTCGCGGATCAAACGGCAATACAGCAGCAGATCGTCGTCAAGGTCGCCGGGCAGTTCTTTAATGCCGTGATATTCGATGGCTTTTTCGATGATCCGTTTTTCAGTCGGCTCGATATCATCCAGTACATGATGTTCGGCAAGGACCTGTAATGAAAGCAGGCAGTGGTTGACGCTTCGCGGATCGTGGTAGGTCTGGTACCGGATGAACTGCGGGAATCGGCCGACATCGTGGAATAAGGCGATGGCATAGGCGATGCGGGATTGATTTTCGTTTAGCTCCAGCTCGCCGGCCAGATATTTCGTTTCGCCGCAGACCCGCCAGGAATGATCGTATTTGAGTTTGAGATTGGCGTCGATATACTCACCCTGGCCGTAATTATCGGCATAATACGTCTCGAACCAGGTTTTGAAGCGTGCTATGGCCTCAGGTTTCACGTTTCGGCTCCTCAATTTCAACGGAACGCACCTTATACCACCGGGTCGAATTTTTTGCAAAAAAAACTTATGGCGTCCCGCAAAAACAGTATAATATTGGCCGATGGAATATATGCGATCGATAAATGGAGGTTATTATGCCAACGGTATCGGATGTGATTGTCAAAAAACCGACAGAAGAAGAAACGAACCGATGTAAAAGCTGGCCGATCTGGCAGTGCGAGCCCAGTACGTTCGACTGGGCCTATACCGAAAAAGAAACCTGTCTGATCCTCGAAGGACAAGTGACCGTCACCGACGGTCAAAAATCGATCAGTTTCGGGCCGGGTGACCTGGTGGTTTTTCCGCAGGATCTCGAATGCACCTGGAACGTGCAGCAGGCCGTTAAAAAGCACTATAATTTCGGATAAATACGGCCATTTACGAATCCCGGCCGCATCAAAAGCGGTTCATGCGAAACATTCTGAAAATATGATAGCAACTAAATGCTATAACCGCCAAAATTTATTTTTGCGAGACGAATGTTATAATCAAATTATGGCTTCTTTTCTTAAAATATGATAGCAAAATGAATTTTTCACGCGAATTTAGGGGATCTTACGATATATTGAGAGGAATGTGTGCGACTTAAAGTGTTTTGTCTGCACAATAGCGAAAACGGCATAACGTATTATTTTATTTACATAACAGGGAATATTGTTTAAGATTTACATATGATTGTAAAATTCGGGAGGTACGCAATATGATCAAAGAAATCGGAGAGTATGCCACAAAAATGTTTCAACTCAGCGTGCTTGTGTCACTGTTATTAATCGCGGGGCCCGCTCTTGCTGACGAGGAACTGACTTTCATGGATGCGGCAAACCAATTTACGCGGTTTCGATTGGCTGCTACGGTATCGCCTGAGACCGCATTTTCAGTTCATGCAACGCCTTCAACTGCAGAACGGCTGAAGGAAATGAACCGTTTCATGTCCTCAGCGACCGATGACATGAAGGGCTGGAGTTTCTTCTTCGGCACATCAGTCGGGACAATAACGTCGCTGTCTGAAGAAGTGGTGTTGACGATGTTTTATTGCCCGTGGGCTGATGTCGCTTTGTTATGCGAATGGCGTAATTTGGACGGGCCCAAAATATCAGATGTGGAACTCATCTGTGGTGATATTTTACGTGAAACGAAGCAGCCGGAGTTGATCCCATTGTGGCAACGAACACCTGAGATTCCTCCGCCGTTGGCGATTATGGTTTCAGCGAACGACTCTGCCCGTGCTTTTATGGATCTATATGGCAAACAGTTGTGGTTTGGATCGACGAACTGGCGAAAAAAACTGACCCTGATGAAAACAAAAGAAAACGTGGAAGGAAATTATCAGGCAGTTCGCCTTTTGTTTAATCAGATGCTGGCCAGTGTCAGTGGATTTTTCAATGATCCTGCATTGGCAAACATCCGGACTTCAATGGATCAGGTGCGTGATTTGCTCATCGATAAAAATACAGATGCGGTCTTGGCGATGGCCCCTGAAACATCTGCCGAAGCGCGCATGATCCTTGAGACAGCGCCGTTGCAGTGGGAAAACGCAACCATAGTGCTTCTGGCGACGAATATCAAAAATGCATTCGTCTTTATGGCCGACCTTCGATATCCGGAGCATTATGCTTGTTTTTGGTTTGTTAAATCGGACGATAATACAGCGAAACTTCGACGGATCGATTTTCTTTCGCATACACTTAGTTTTGAAGAGGTCGATGACATTGCACGTCAGGCAGGCATGGATCGCCCTTAAAAAGTCGGCGATTTACTATGAAAGTGAGGTATTTGATGTATAACAAAATGATATATATGATGATCTTGCTGATGTTGGGGACCGCCTATGAGCCGACGTGGGCTATGAGCAGTAAGCCTGCCGCGGCAGTGAAATCGGCAGCCAATTCAGCCGTCAATACGGCAAATGAGTTAGGTAATAATGACGCCGTACAACAGGCCGCCGGCGATGCAGGTCAAGCGGTTTCCAATTATGGCGGAAAAATTATTAATGAGGGTTATGGGTATATCAATAACGGAGTCGATAACGGTCGCGTCCGGAATATGATTAATAACGGAACCAACATCGCCGTCGGCGGCAAAGTCGTGGAATGGACCGGAAAGGCGGCTCCTCATGTCGGCTGGGTGGCGACCTCTGCGGGACGGGCATCAACAGGAGATTATTCTGGCGCGGCCATCGAGGGTGTAAACGGCGCAGCTCGAACGATAACTGTCGGTAAGATCGGAACGGCAGCGGGCACGGCCGGTGGTATTTGGGTTGCGGGAAAGCTTGGAGCTGTTGCGGGCAGTTGGGCCGGTCCTTTGGGAGCCGGGGCCGGATTCATTATCGGTTGCGGTGCCGCTTATCTCGGAGGAAAGATATGGGATAAAACGATCGGCAAAGGCGCGCACGCCATTGACCAGAAAGTTAAGGACTGGGAAGCGGAACGTCGATACGCCGGTGATCCGAAAAACCGCAAAGCCGCACAACAAAACGCGCGTCAGGCGCAACGCACCGCCAAGCCGCCAAGACCACAACCCAGTAAACCCGGCCGATGCACGGGGAACTGTCCCAGATAAGACAATGAAAAATCGTATATTTTTCCTGATAAAATAATGGACATCCGTCAAATGCTTTCGTACACTTTTGGCATAAAGAGACATAGGGTTGTTCGTCTAAATTGTATTGAGACCCTGATTTCAAAAATCATTTTTATTAAGGAGATCGAAACATGAAAAACAGTAAGGTAGCTCTCATCACATGTGTGGGTGTCATGGTGTTTGTTACATGTATGACGGCCACGCTGCAGGCGACCGATAATTATGATCGTTCGATGAGCCTGCTAAACCCCTTCAGTCCGGCCAATCGCGGTGCGGCACTTGCGGTTGAACGATCGTTACGGTTGGGCCTGAACATGAATCACAATGGGCTGGACTCATTGACATCACCGAGCATGTTCGTGAATTATGATTTTGGAAAAAACGATGATAAGCGAACGGGCGGATTCGATAATTACTTTAATTCATACACGGTGGGTATGGATGCATTTGACAGTGAATCCACCTTATGGGGACTGCTGGTAAACTATAGCGACGAACAAGGCAGCAATGGTGCCGGCACTCATGACAACATCGATACGTGGGCATCTACACTGTATATGAGCCGTACGATCAATGAGACCATGTTTTGGGGTACGTCGTTGACATTTTCCAAAGGCGAAACGGACATTCGAGGCGGCGGGACAACCGATGCCGATAGCTATGTCATCGCCCCTTACATGACAATGATGACTGAAATGGATAGTGTAACTTATTCGCTTTCGCCTTCTTATGTCTTGGGTTATCAAAAACTCGATTATCCCAGTGGCGCGGTCGATTCAAAAGACAATAGCTTGATGGGCAGATTTGTACTGATGGGTCGTGCCAGTATGCCGATCAGCGAAAAGACGACCTTGACCGGCAATCTTGGTTTTAACCAAGTCTTGCATAATCATGGACTGGACACCGAAAGTAATAATGACCATCAATGGTTCACGACAGGTATCAGCATGGATTATATGTTGAACGAGAACACCACCGGCAGCATTGGTTACCTCACAGAATTTGACAGCGCTTTCAGCAGTGACATTTTCACGATCGGCCTGAATATTGCTTTCTAACCGCTTGTGAAGAAGATTTGGGTCAAGAAAAACTGTCTGAACTGCTCATCTGAGCGGTCAGACAGTTTTTTTATGAAAATAATGAAACGGATTATTCCGACATGTATAGCTTTGGTTTTATGGGGTTGCGACACCGTCGAAATGGTGCCGCCGGCGAAAATAACGCCGCTTTCAGATATACGTGTGTCATTTGACAGTTTTATCAATGTGGGATACAAACAGGGGCGTTCACTGCCCGGCTTGCAGACGACTTGCCGAATGATTCAAACAACACTTGGATTATGGTATCAACAATTACACGTCCGGCAAACAATGATTGATGGAACCCCAACGGACTTACGGCGCTTTTTGAAAAATCTGCCCGGGCCACAAGCCTGTGACATTTCAGTGGTGTATCTGGGATCGATACAAACCTCAGATGGGGCATTGGCTTTTACGGATGGACAACGTATTTCTTGGCATGATTTGTTGGCGACCCCGTTTGTGAAACACCCCTGCCGAATTGTAATACTTGATGTGTGTCATGCCGCCGTAGTGAAAAGTATCCCCAAATGGCATCAACAGTTTTCAAGCGTTACATTACTGGCCACAGATGTCGATGAAGTTACTTATCAATTCGAACCAATTCGCCTCAAGCCGATTAATATTCGAAAACATTATCCCCAGGTACAGGACTGGGCACACTATTATCTGGAGCCGGGATGGGATCACCATGTTAGTTTTTTGGGGTTGATATGGTTGGCAACCGGTGTTGATGTAACTGTGCCGCCAATGAACAAAGCTGCATGGGTACGGTTTTTCGAAAACTGCTGCCAGAAGGCAATCGACTTTCGTCATACCAAAAGCAATCGCTGGGCTTCGACCCTGCTGACGCTTGTTGATGAAGATGCGGTTACGCCGACTCGATAGGTTTTTCACTATGTGGAGATTCATTTGCCGTCTCCACATATCAAATTTCCCCCATCGTGCTGATTGCGTATTTTTGACACGTATTCAGCGCTTTTAATGCGATTGGTATAGCAGCGCTCCTTTCAAGTAAAACCCCCATTTTTGTCCAACGTCAAGTTTAATTTCCCTTCCTGTTGCCTCAACTAAGAATGTTACTATAAATATTACACT
>CAZFDE010000071.1:0-13443 GCA_964517795.1 uncultured Pirellulales bacterium
CTTTTAGCCCAATAATAAGGATTTTCCAATGAAGATGCCGCTTTTCAACCCAAAACCGAGGCCCGAGCCACGAGCCCCGAATCACGAATCCCGAACGACGTATCCCGATTAGAGATTCATGGGGATGCCTTTGTCTTTGAGGTACTGCTTCATATCGTTAATGGTGTAGTTGCCGAAGTGGGTGATCGAGGCCATCAGCACCGCGTCCGCCCCGCCGGCAATGATCGCATCGTAAAGATGATCGAGCGTGCCCGCGCCGCCGGAGGCGATCACGGGGATATTGACCGCGTCGGAAACGGCCTTGTTAAGTTCGTTATCGTAGCCCGCCTTGGTGCCGTCGGCGTCCATACTGGTCAACAGGATTTCGCCGGCGCCGCGGTCCTCACCCTGCCTGGCCCATTCGACGACGTCGATATCGGTCGGCTCGGTGCCCGCCTTGACGCAGACCTGCCATTTGCCCTGCTGCTTCTTCGAGCGGCGTGCATCGATCGCCAGGACCACGCACTGGTTGCCGAAGCGTTTAGCGCCTTCAGTGATCAATTTGGGATTCGTAACCGCGGCCGTATTGATCGAGATCTTCTCGGCACCGCTTCGAAGCAGTTCGTCGATCTGGCCGACCTCGGAGATCCCGCCGCCGACCGTAAACGGGATAAAAACATTTTTGGCGACCTCGCGGACCAGATCGACAATCGTCTTTCGCGAGCGGATCGTTGCGGTAATATCGAGAAAGACCAGCTCGTCGGCACCCTCCTCGCTGTAGCGGGCGCCCAGTTCGACCGGGTCGCCGGCATCGCGGAGGTTAAGGAAATTGACCCCTTTGACTACACGGTTATCTTTGACATCGAGACAGGGAATAATTCGTTTGGCGAGCATTATCGTTTCCCGTAACAGATATCAGCAAAGTTCTGCAGCAGTGCCAGCCCGGTGCGGCCGCTCTTTTCCGGGTGAAACTGCGTGCCGTAAACATTTTTTTTCTGCACGGCCGCGGGCAGCTCGAAGCCGTAATCGGTATAGGCGAATGTCGCCTCATTATCTTCAACCAGCGAAAAATACGAATGGGCAAAGTAAAAATGCTTTTTCTCGCCCAGATTCGCTAACAGGTCGATCTGCGGGGGCATTTGGACCTCGTTCCAGCCCATATGCGGGATAACCTCGGTTTCGGGCAGCCGGGTCACTTTGCCCTTGATCAGGCCCAGCCCGGCGTGGGTGCCGTGTTCGCAGCTTTCCTGAAACAGAAGCTGATAGCCGACGCAAATACCCAAAAGCGGTATTCCTATATTCGCCTGGGTTTTCACAACATCGGCCAGATTCCCCAAGGCCTGCATAGCATAGCCGAACGCCGCAACTCCAGGCAGGACAAGGCCTTGCGCAGAGTTAATCTCATCGGGATCGGCACTGAGCCGCACATCGCACCCGATAAATTCAAAGGCGTTACAGACGCTTTTGACATTACCCACATTGTAATCGATCACAATTATCATATCTGCTTATATTGAGCATTCGATTAATTTATTTCACAGGTTCGGTAAAATGTGTTAGACTTTATGCCGACTACTATACACATAACCCAATGCACGTTTCAAGAACATTTGACTGGTTCGTCGTATAATGCTTTGATAATTTCGTTTTTTGACAGGAAATAAACATGTGTGGAATCGTTGCTTACCTGGGAAATAAAAGTGCTCAACCAATCCTTCTGGAGGGCTTGAAACGGCTGGAATACCGCGGCTATGACTCGGCGGGGATCGCCCTGCTGCACGAAGGGGGATTCGCGGTCAAGAAGACCAGCGGCCGCATCAGTGTATTGGAAGATATTCTCGAGCCGGCCCAGGCGAATGATGTACTGGGAATCGGGCATACCCGCTGGGCAACCCACGGCGAACCGAATACCACCAATGCGCATCCGCACGTGGATTATACCGGTAAGATCGTCGTGGTGCATAACGGCATTATCGAAAATTATGCGACCCTGAAGACGTGGCTTCAAAGCGAAGGCGCAGAATTTGTCACCGATACCGATACCGAGGTGATCGCCAATTTGATCGGGTATTTTTATGTGAACTGCGATTCGAACGGCGATCTGAAAAAACTGGACGGACAGGACAAATTCGAATGGGCCGTGCAGCGGGCGCTGCATGAGGTGCACGGGACCTACGGGCTGGCGATCTTGTGTACGGATTATCCCGATACACTGATCGGAGCCAAGAAAGGCAGCCCGCTGATCCTCGGGGTCGGCAAGAACGATTATATTCTCGCATCGGACGCTTCGGCGATCATCGAGCATACCGAGCAGGCGATTTATCTGTCGGATAACGAGATGGTAGTCGCGACGCCCGAGCGTTTTGGCACCAAGACGATCGATAACGTGATCGTAACCAAAACATTGAGCCAGATCGAATTTTCGCTCGAACAGATCGAACTGGGCGGTTTTGAGCATCATATGCTCAAGGAGATTTTCGAGCAGCCCAAATCGCTGCGGACTTGTATGGGCGGGCGGATCGATAAGACCAACGGATCAATCAAACTCGGCGGGATTGCCAATCACCTGCGAGAACTGACGCGGACGAAAAAAATCATCCTGACCGCCTGCGGGACGGCGTTTCATGCGGGTCTGGTCGGTGAATACCTGTTCGAGCAGTTGGCACGAATTCCATCGGAAACCGAATATGCCAGCGAATTTCGGTATCGCAATCCGATCATCGAGGACGGCACGGCGGTGATCGCGATCAGCCAGTCCGGCGAGACGGCTGACACGCTGGCGGCGATCGAACAGGCCAAGGAACGCGGCGCGACGGTATTCGGGTTGGTGAATGTGGTTGGCTCGTCCATCGCGCGGCTGACCGATGCGGGCGTCTATCTTCACGTCGGGCCGGAAATCGGCGTTGCCAGCACCAAGGCGTTTACAGCTCAGGTAGCGGTATTATCCATGTTGGCGATCGAGCTGGCACGGCGGCGGCATATCAACAGCAGCTACGCCTGTGAATTGATGGATGCGCTGTCGAAAATTCCGGATCATATCGAGCGGATCCTCGAGCAATCGGAGTATATCAAAGAGATCGCATCGGCTAATATCAACCAGAATAACTGGTTGTTTTTGGGACGCGGATTTAACTTCCCGGTAGCGTTGGAAGGCGCTTTGAAGCTTAAGGAAATCAGCTATATTCATGCCGAGGGTCTGCCGGCGGCGGAGATGAAACACGGGCCCATCGCCCTGATTGTCGATGGAATGCCTGCGGTGTTTATCGCCACAGCCGGGCCGCAGTATGACAAGATCATGGGCAATATCGAGGAAGTTCGGGCCCGCGGGGGCCGCACGATCGTCGTGGCGACCGAAGGCGATGAGAATATCAAAAAACATGCCGATCACCTGATCGCGGTGCCGGATGTGCCGGAGCTGCTGCAGCCGATGGTAACGGTGCTGCCGCTGCAATTGATGGCGTATCATGCGGCCGTGCTGCGCGGCCATGACGTGGACAAACCGCGAAATCTCGCCAAAAGCGTCACGGTTGAATAACCACAGAACTTTGATATAATTTTCATTTCTTTAATCAGGACTCCAGGATGAGCCTTAGAGGCAATAATGCATTTACGCTGATCGAGCTGTTGGTCGTTATTGCGGTTATTGCAATGCTGCTGGCTATCCTTATGCCTTCGTTTTCCAAGGCCCGGTCGGTCGCCAAACGGATCAAATGCCAGAGCAATCTCAAGCAAATCGCTCTGGCCATGGAAATGTATGCCCAAAGCCATCACGATCGGTATCCGTGTGCTATGGATCCAATCTCCACAGATCCTTTTTATTGGCTTTGGATGGGTCGAGGATGGCGAGGGATGATGGAACCTTATTTTTCGACAAAGATCGATGCGAATAATCCAACGGTCCTATTGTGCCCGGCGGATAAAAGCACTGATTATGAGTCCACCAGTTACAGTTATTCGATGAGCTTTTATCACAATCCCGAGCAAATTGATACGATGAACAATACTGCCGCAACCTATTCGAACCCCCAGCCTTCTATCCCGCAAAAATGCAGCAGCGTCAAACATCCATCCGGCAAAATCATGATCGGGGAGTGGACGAGTAATCACCAGCGGATTGAAGGTAAAGACAATGGCTGGTGGTGCTGGGAGGGAAGACGCAATTACTTGCTGGCGGATAACAGTATTGTCTTTCTCGAAGCAAAAAACATCCGCAAAGCCCGTGACGGTTGGCCGGATGCCAATCTGACGATCCATGGAATTTGGGGCGTTGATATCGTCCCATAAAATCAATCTTTGCGTATCAAACCGTAATTTTAATATATTTCAGTCCATCACACAAAATCCTCATTGTGCAAAGTACCTTGAGCAACAATGTTTAAGTCAGGGATTTTCGATTCTTATCGGCCTATAGACATGATGTAATTATACATGTCATAAGCAGCCTCTTTCGTCTTGGCGTAGAGGATTATTTGATACAACCTGCATTAAGTACATGTCGAAAAAAGTCGATTTTTACTTCCGTAACCGGGGGTATTCCCAGGTATAAACGAATTTCTGTTATTTGAACAAGACCTGAATTGAAAACAGTACGATTGATAAAAGTATGGTTTTTTCTGATCCTTGTATCAGGATTGATGCAGCCTGTGAGGCTTTCTGCAAAAAGTCAGCAGGACCAGCTTGCAATCGTCTATACGCGTAATATTCGGCCGTATATCAGTCTGAAAAATAGAATCGTATCTCACCTCGAACGTGAATTTGATATCGGGGTTTATGAACTACAAGGCAATCAAAAAGATCGTCACATGGCCAAGGATATTCAACGATTCGATGCGGATGTGATCTGTTGTTTTGGGGATACCGCACATCAGTTTTGTAAGCAAAACAATCTAAGGCCGCTGGTTTTGGCCTATGATACCGAGATTTTTTCCGAGGGGTGTCCGTTCTGCCTGGTCGATTTTTTGAATCTGCCGGATAAACGGATCGGGGTCGTAGAACATGACGACTCCCATCAAGGTGATCATGAAAAACTGTCTTTTTACGATTATGATTTTACATTCCTGTCCCCTGCATCGCTGACATGGCAACGTATTTCCCAGTCAGGCAATATAATCATCTTCGATGACGGACTGGTTTTGATCAAAGCCCAATCGTCTGCTAAACCGCCCACAGATCCATCTGCCATTTTAATATCCGACAATCGATGTGATTATTACAATGAGATTCATGAAACATGTTTGGCCTTATTGCCGAATATCGATCCTATCATTGACATAACCGACGTTGAGGCCAAAGACGTTTCGGCGACATTGGCCAACAGTAACGATCAGGCCATCATCTGCATTGGTTCACCGGCCATGGCTTCTATCACTGAAATCTCTGTCAATAAACCGATATTTGTGGCGATCAAAGCCCATCCGTTTCATCTGCACAATGCTGACCATACCCATTTTTCAGCGGTCACGATGTTTACCGAACCCCGGGATATAACCCGTGTTTTAACCGATATGATAGACGAGGACATTCGTCTGGCTATCCCCTATTCCCCTCGTCGAACGGAATGGCTGGTACTTAAGACACTGCTGCACAAACATGAAAAAGTTCAATTCCACCCTATTCCTATCGAAAGCACGAAACAGGTTGGACACCTTATCGATCAATGCTTCCACGATTATGATGGCATGTGGATGATCCCGAACAAAGTTATTTCATCATCGGCTGCGATGCGGATGATTTTAGAGGAATCGCTAAAAAATCAAAAAATATTAATCTCCATGATGCATCCGATCACCAAGGCGGGCGGCATGATCGGGATCAGCAGTGTCGGTAAAGACGATGCCAAACTGGCAGAAAAAGTCATTGAACTGATATACGAGTGCCTGCAGACACAAGGTAAAAAAGGGCATATTATTTCACCGCCCTCTTCGATTTCGTTGAATCTGCGGACATTGAAACGCATCCAATTAGACCCACCAAAAGAACTGATCCAGAGAGCGGATTATATTTACGGGAACGATTAACATGAAATGGCCAACATATCACATGGGAAAAATAGGATTCCGCGGTCGCCTTCGATTCGGAATGATATTGGTAATCACACTGGTTGCTGCCCTGAGCATGGGCGCTTCCATCTACCTGCAAGTGCAGGGCCAGACCAAGTCGCTGGAAAAGCTGGGTAACTATATTGCGGTGAACCTGAGCATGAACAGTGAATTGGCAATCCTTTCTGAAGAAGCGACTAATGTTCAGGCGGCTCTGAATGCCGCACTGAGTGAAAACCAGGTGATCGGGGTATATATCTATTTGCCGGACGGAGAACTGTTGGCCAGCCGTGTTCGCAAAGGGCTGATGTACACCTTAACGGATTTCAACAGCCAGATCCAGTCGGACATCATCGAATCGAGCGACGCCACTTTTAATATGCCGACTACAACCGTGAACGGCCGTAATATCCATACCTTTTTCGCAAAAATCATGGTCGAAAAACCGGATGATGACATTTTCAATATCGAATCCAAACAGGACCAATACAGCTATGGCGGCTTTGTTCGGGTGGATATGTCGCTGAGCGAATTAGCCGCGAAAAAGGCTGACATCTTTTACAAAAACCTTATGTTGATGCCGATTTATACGCTCTTCGGTATCGCCGTGATTGGGATGATCTTCTCGCTGATCGTCGAAAAGCAAATTACCCGGCCGTTAAATCTACTTGAAGAAGCGGCTCGGGGCGTCTCCAGAGGTGACTTCAGCCAGCACATTGATATTACCACCCAAGATGAATTCGGTTCGCTGGCCTCATCGTTTAATAATATGAGCGCCCAATTATCAAAAACGATCTACGAATTGAACAGCGCTAATGAGACACTGGAAAAAACGAACACAGAACTCGAAGAATTCAACTATATCGTTTCACATGATCTCCAGGAGCCGCTGCGAAAGGTTCATTCGTTCGGCCAATTCCTTATGGAAGATTGCGGTGAACAGCTTTCCGAGGAAGGCAAAAGCCATGTCGAGCGGATGCAGAACGCCTCGGTAAAGATGAAACAACTGATCCAGGACCTGCTGAAGCTGTCACGAATCACCACTACCGAAAAAACATATACACCGGTCAATATGAATGAAGTTATCGCCCGTGTGCGGGACGACCTGTCTATGGCGATCGACGAAAGCAATGCGCAACTGACCAGCCATGACCTCCCGACGGTCATTGGCAACCGTACCCAACTGACCCAGTTGTTTTTCAATCTGATCGGAAATGCAATCAAATACCGCAGCGATGAACGAACACTTTATATCGATATTTCTTATCAGGAAAAGGATGATGAGGTGATCTTTGCGATCGCCGATAATGGAATCGGAATCGAACCGCGTTACTTCGATAAGATATTCGGGGTATTTCAGCGGCTTCACCGGGATGAACAAAAATACAAAGGAACCGGCATCGGCCTGGCCTTATGTAAAAAAGTCGTTAACGCGCATGGCGGCCGGATCTGGGCCGAGTCCGAACATGGCAAAGGAACCACCTTTTTCGTCAGTCTGAAAAAAGCAAATTAATTGAGAGGATAAAAAATGGTAAGCAAAGAACAACTCAAAAACAGGATTCCCATCTTACTGGTCGATGACGACGAGGACGATATCCATCTGGTCAAACGGGCATTCCAAAAAGGACGCATATTAAATAAACTCTATGTTGCCCATGACGGGGAGGAGGCCCTCGACTTTCTGTATCATCGCGGTGATTTCGAAAACCATATCGATCTGCCGCGTCCGGGGATCATTTTACTGGACCTGAACATGCCGCGTATGGACGGCCGTGAAACGTTGCAGGTGATTAAAGCGGACGAGAATCTGCAAAGCATCCCGATTATTGTGTTGACCACCTCCGATGCCGAAAAAGACATCCTCGAATCCTATAAACACGGGGCGAACAGTTTTATCACCAAACCGGTCGAATTCAGCAAATTCCTTGAAGCGGTTGTTACGATCGGTAAATACTGGCTTAGTATCGCAGAAGTGCCGGAAATAACGGACGAACAACGATTTAATCCGTGTATTGCTATTCAATCCGGTGAAACCAACAAATCCGAATCGTGTTAACAGAAAAAAGAATACCACTTTATGAATATACGGAGACTGATGATGAATACAAATGACGAAATCAAATTACTGATCATTGACGATGACGAAGTCGATGCGATGGTTCTGCAGCGCTATATTCACCGCAGCAAAACATATAATCTTGCCTGTGACTATGTTTCGTCCCTTGACGAGGCGATGGAACTGCTTAAAGCAAACAACTATGGCCTGATCCTGCTGGACAATCGGCTGGACATGTGTACCACTGCCAAAGAGGTTCTGAAAGCATTTCAAGACAGCCATATTACAACGCCGGTGATCGTAACAACCGGTCAGGTGGACGAAGAACTCGGCAAAGAATGGATAAATCTGGGCGCACGACAGTTTACGACGAAGGACAATCTTGATACATCCTTTATCGAAACTCTGATTGAAACGCACGTTCAACAGCCGGCCCAAACGTGATTATTCCAGATTGAACCGTTTACCGCACCGATTAATATATCCAATCCCTGCAAATTGGATTTGCAGGGATTTTCTTTTTTCGGTATCATCCTCCCATTGAATTCACAAATCGAATATGAATATGGATCAGATGTCATCTTATCAGCGCGTTCATACTGCTGTCCGTCATTGTCAGCCGGACCGGGTACCCTGTGACTATCTGGCGGTTACAGAAGTGACAGATACACTCTGCACGCATTTCAATGTCGATTCTTACGACGATCTGCTGGATATTCTGCAAATCGATCGACGAACGGTTTCGCCCACATATATCGGTCCTCAACTCAAGCAATTTGACGACGGCAGTTATGAAACCATCGTTTCCGGCGGGCCGGTGATGAAGGATTTCATCCTGCCCAACGGCACCAAAAGCCCTGCAACGGTTCACTACCCTTGGAGCAATATTGAAACACCTGAAGACCTTCAGGATCGAGTCGGGTGGAGCGGTGATTTAGACTGGTGGGATTTCAGCGGGATTAAAGATCAGATCGACGCACTGCAACAGAAAGGGGATTATTGGATCGCCGCCCATGGCGACCCATCGGGTTTGCAGCATCTGTGCATGTGGGTCGGTGATGAAAAATTCCTGATGATTCTGGCAATTGAGCCGGATCTGGCCTTTGCGATGATCGAGCAGCACAATCGCTTTCGTCTTGAGCATGCACTGAAGAGTCTTGAGGCCGGAGGCGGCCGCATCCATGAACTTCACGGCGGCGGCGATTACGGCACTCAGAACGGTCTGTTGATCTCCAAAGAAATGTTTCGCAAATTTTTTAAACGGCTGTATGTTGATTTCTACACGGAAATTCGAAAGCACTTTGAGGTCGAGATCTTTTTTCACTGCTGCGGTGCGATTGTCGAATTAATCCCCGAACTGATCGAAATCGGGGTAACGATTTTGGATCCGATCCAGGTCAGTGCCCACAGCATGAATATTGAATATCTCAAGAATCGATTCGGCGATCGTCTGACGTTCCATGGCGGAATCGATATTCAGCAGTTGTTGCCATATGGGACAATCCGGCAAGTCAAATCCGAAGTACGTCGGACCATCGATATCCTGGGCCGCGACGGCGGATACATCCTCGCCCCAACCCATTGCCTGCAGCCTGATACCCCCGTTGAGAATATCCTCGCCATGTACGAAGAGGTCCAGAATCGAAAGTTCGATTGAATTAAAAGGCCCCAAAGATTAAAAAAAAATACCGTAAATGGGGGTTGATTTCGGCAACGGTTTAGTTTAAGATAGCGGTTCGTCTTCGGGGCGATTAGCTCAGATGGCTAGAGCGCCTGCTCGACACGCAGGAGGTCACTGGTTCAAGTCCAGTATCGCCCACTTTTTTGCTCTGTTGACAGATAGTGACAACAGGGCTTTTTTTTGTGCTTAAAAGCGGGTTTTCAAAGTGCTCAACTGCCAAGAGGCTATCCCGTGACAAATCCAACTTATTTATGCACCCAGTTTTTGAAGACACGCTCAGCCTTTGACTCCTAAAGTCGGCTGAAATACAACAACCAACCGTACTTTTGCAATGATTCATATAAATCAGCGTTCGTTGGAGTAGATCAATCAAAGTAAAAGACTTTATAGTCCCACTGTCAACCCTGTTTTGATCGACATCGCCAAATCATGGCAATCGATAAAAGCATGTTGTTTTGTTTGTGTACAGTCATAATGCCTATCGAAGATCTAATACTTCCATAATTGTCAAATTTTTTAGCTTAATACTTTTATCTTAGGTCTCTTTCAGTTTTTCCTGGAAACGATCCCAGATTAATGTTGGGGCGGTTTTTTATGATAAACCGGTGGATTGAATCGCGCTACCGCGGAGATGATCGTCGCGATTGGCATAAATTCGGTCATCGGCACCATGCAGTAGATCCCGGCCAGGAGGATACACCATATGGTGGCGTTTCGGCTGAAACCATACATTGCACTGATATACCAGCCAACCAGCCCGCCGACGATCAGGCCGAAATAAAGTCCCAGCGGCCCGAATGTCGTCAGGTCCATCATATCCAGCAGCAGGCCGCCCAACACCGGACCCAGCGCATAATTAATCCGCCACCACAGCCCGGGCGGTCTTTGCGGTTTCTGCCGGCCTATCTTCGGCTGCTTGCGCCGAACATCGACTTTTTGCGGCTCATCGTCCATATCTTCAACCCATCATAAATGCAGCGATCTGAGAAATCAAATCCAAAGCGTTTATCGTTCGCCCATTTATTCTCTAACCTCCTTTACAATTGACAATCCGTACCCCGAACGCTAAAGTCGGAGCCGAACTACTTATATAATACGCATGAAGAAATCAATTTATTCCATTGTATTTATTGTCGCAATTATCGCAGCGATCGGCGTATCGATGTGGCTTTCGGGGTTATCTCCTCAGCAGCGTCAGCGGTCTTCGGATAGCGGGCAGATCGAACGAATCGTATCGATCAATCCGGCCGCTACGGAGCTGATTTTCGCACTGGACTGTCAGAATCGACTGGTCGGGATCAGTGATTTTTGTCTGTATCCACCCGAAACCCAAAACTATGAGCGGCTTGGCGGGGGGATCAATCTGAACTTTGAACGAGTTACCGCCCTGCAACCCGATCTGGTGATCATTCAGGGCAAAAGTCAGCAGATCGTCGATTTCTGCAATACCAAAGGGATCGAGATTATGCGGATGGATTTGTGGGATATTAACGGACTGATGGCGGATATTCAAATACTGGCCAAAAAGTTAGGGCGTAGGGACAAGGGCAACGAACTGATTGCCAAAATCCGATCTCAACTCAAAGCGGTTCAAATCGCTGTTGAAGACAAGCCGGTGAAATCTGTATTCTTTTCCTTTTCACGAACACCGGGAACCTTGACCGGGATCAGCACGGTCGGCAAAGGGACATTACTCGACGAACTGGTGGAACTGGCCGGCGGTGAAAATATCTTTGCCGATGTGACCACCGCATATCCGGTTATTTCCAAGGAGGCCCTGCTGCGACTGGATCCACAGGTGATTATCGAGCCGGTACCGGCGCGCAGCTTCAGTGAAACGAAACGGAAATCGGCCATCAATGATTGGCAACAACTTTCGAAGATAAGGGCCGTTCACAACGGCGATATTTACTTTCCCGATGCAGACCTTATACTCAAACCCGGCCCGCGGATCGGCATCGCGGCCAAAGTATTGGCAGAATGTATTCATGGAGTAACGATTAACGATGCAAGCTTCGCTGAGCATCCATAATATCGGTTATCATTATCCAGACAGCCTATGGCGACTGAGCGGAATCAATCTGGATATCGCCGCCGGGCAGATCACCGGAATTGTCGGACCGAACGGATCAGGCAAAAGCACCCTGCTAAAGGTCGCCGCGGGGATCATCTCGCCGGATGAAGGCAAGGTCTTGCTTGGCAAAAAGCCGATTGCCCAACTCTCGCGGCGAACAATCGCCCAAAACCTCGGCTATCTGCCGCAGCAGGTGACCAGTACCTTCGATTACATCGTCAGTGAGGTTGTCGCGATGGGCCGCTTCGCTCATACATCGGCGATGACTTTTTTAAGCGGCAACGATGTCGAAATCGTCGATCAATGCCTGCAGCAGACCGGGACATTTGATTTTCGGTCGCGGCGGCTGTCCCATCTTTCCGGCGGGGAACGTCAACGGGTCATGCTCGCTTCGGTTTTGGCTCAGCAGCCGAATATCCTGCTGCTGGATGAGCCGACGACCGGTCTGGACATTCATCATCAGGTCACATTTTTCAATTTAATAAAGGACCTGGCCAAAGAAGGTCTGGCAATCGCCGTAGTCACCCATGACTTGAACCTGGCATCATTGTTTTGCGATCAATTACTGCTGCTCAATCAAGGTTCACGTGTGAAGTACGGCCCGCCGAAAGAGGTTATCACAAAGGAGGTGCTCAGCGGGATCTATCCGGGTAATATCTTTATCAGCCGCTTCCCGTGGGTGGATAAGCCGATGGTGCTGCCGACCGATTGGGTGGATGTTTCGGAGGGCCGCCAATGACCCTCGAAAAGGCCTACGTGATGACCTGGCAGCGATTTGCGGCCAATCTGCTGATCTATTTCCTGCTGGCCATGGCGGCATTATGCATCTGCCCGTTTATCGGAACCGAATCGCTCAGTTTGAACACAATTATCAATGACCTCCGCACAGATACCTGGAGCACGGACACTGAGATATTCTTGAATATCCGGATACCGCGTGTACTGCTTGGCTTTTTGGCGGGCGGGACGCTGGCGTTGGTGGGTGCGTGTTTTCAGGTTATTTTGAAAAATCCGCTGGCCACGCCTTACACCCTCGGCGTCATGGGCGGAGCGGCGGTCGGGGCCTATATCGCGATTGCATTTGATGTTCTGGCCGTTTCGTTCGGGCCGTTTTCGACGGTCCAGCTTTTCGCTTTTACCGGTGCAGGCGTTACAATGGTCATCATTTACCTGATTTCCCGAAGAACCGAAGGTATTTCCACAACGACGCTGCTGCTGGCGGGCGTAACGATCGGGATCATCTGCGGGGCCGCGATCCTGCTGATCCGCTACATCTCCAAGCCGGATCTGCTGGTTTCGATGGACCGCTGGACGATGGGGTCGGCCGACACGGTCGGATTTCGCGATATTTCAGTGATCCTGGTCCCGGTCGTGATCGGGCTGGGACTGATCCTGCAGCACACTAATGCCCTGAACGCCCTTTCACTGGGCGAGGAGATGGCCGGCGGATTCGGCGTCGAAGTAGCAAAGGTACAATTTTTCGTATTTTTCGGCGGTTCACTGGCCGTTGCGGCCGTTGTCTCGGTAACCGGCCCGATCGGGTTTATAGGTTTGCTGGTGCCGCACATTATCCGGCGGCTGAGCGGATTTGACAGCCGCATCGTATTGCCCGGCT
>CAZFDE010000072.1:0-13190 GCA_964517795.1 uncultured Pirellulales bacterium
AAACCAACAAGCATTTTCTTCGTAACCATCGGGATTCCTTCCAACATAAGCAATTTTCCACGCCCTTTATTATAAGCCCTGATAACAGCAATGAAAACCGTTAATTAAATGATATTGATTTTTTCACTTTTTAATCGGCACAAGACAGAAATGCCGGCTTTGAACACTGATTTCGGCATGTTTATCGGATGCACGAAAAAAGAACATATATCTATCTTACATGCATTTGGCAGATAGGCGGTTTTATGCCATACTTTAAGTGGTTGGGGAGAACAATAAAGCAGGCAGAACTCAATTGGCTTTCCACAAACCGAATTGGCTGTCTAACACTTAAAAGACCAACCCGACCAGGCGACCCTGCCGCCAAACTCTGGGGGGAGATTTGGGTGACGTATTCCGGCAGGTGCTGCAATCCAACCTTCGCAGGATGCGGAGGATGACAAATGCTATGGGGGGGCCATATAAGTTTCTTTCCGAGTCGAGGGCCTCTGCGTCAGTCGCGCAGGGGCCCTTATTTTTCCCTTGCAAAATCCACCGCCAAGCCCTATACTACCACACGCTTTATTTGCTTGAATATGAGGGGTTTATGGAACAGGTGCCCAACACAGAAATCCTGGAATTTGCGATCATGCGCGAAATCGATGCATACCGATTTTTTACCGCCCTCTCCCGCCGTGTACAAGACCCTGATATTCGCGTGGTTTTCCAGATCCTCGCCCGCGAAGAACTCGAGCATAAGCAAAAGCTCGAGCTGGAGATCATGAAAACCGGCCATGTCGTTCAAAAAGATTTGGAACAACTCGACGAGATCGACACCAGCGATATCGACGAACTGCTGCCCGATGATATGACCTATCCGGAACTGCTGCAACTGGGGATTCGCAAAGAAGATGCGTCCTACCGTACCTATGTGAATCTTCTGACACAGGTCAGCAACGAAGCCAGTCGTGAACTGCTGATGGGCCTGGCCGAAGAAGAGATCAGGCATAAACAGCGCTTCCAGGAAGAATACGCCAAAACACAACACCCCCATAAAAAACTCTCCGAATAGATTTGCCATTAACCAATCGCAAACATGCTTCTTTAATTTTTTAAAAAATTCTTTAAAAAATGAACATTTTTTTTGACACACCACATATAGCGTTTACAATGAATGTGTTTTCGAAATATTGTGGTGGGATTTGACAAGATAATACCAGCGGGTGGTTTTGTGAAGTGTCCATTCTGTAAAGAAGATCGAGATCGGGTAATTGATTCCCGCTCCAGCGAAGGCGGGCGGGTGATCCGGCGCCGTCGTCAGTGTATGGCGTGTAAGAAACGCTTTACCACCTATGAAAAAGTCGGCGAAGGATCGAAGATCTTTGTGGTCAAAAAAGACCAGTCCCGCGTGCCTTATGATCGTGACAAGGTCATCACCGGCCTGCAGAAAGCCTGTTACAAGCGGCCGATCTCTGCCGAGCAGGTCCGCCGCATCGCCGATCAGGTCGAAGAGGATGTGTTTCGCAATTTCGACCGCGAGGTCCCATCGACCTTTATCGGAGAATGCGTCATGCAGCACCTGCGCAATGTCGATAAGGTGGCCTATATTCGATTTGCCAGTGTGTACCGTGAATTTAAGGATGCCGACGAACTGATCGATGAAGTCCGCGAAGCGATCCGCCAAAGTCAGTACGCCGGTCAGAAAGAATTGTTTAACCATTAGTTCGTGTGGGTCACGAACCGTTGACCGATATCCCAGGGAAGGGAACGAATGAACTTAAAAGTGGTCAAAGCAGATGGCAGTGTGGAGGATTACCTGCATACCAAGGTGATGGGCACAATCTGTAATGCCCTGGCCGCGACGGGCGAGCCGGATATTTTTATCGCCGAAGAACTGGCGGAGGTGGTGACGTATTATTTGTATAACAAAGACAACCGCCACACCGTCAGCAGCAGCGAGGTCTTTTCGGTGATCAAAACCGTGCTCGAATCGACCGCATTCGAACAGGCGGCCGTGCTGCTCTCGGAGTATCACTATCACCGCCAGATCCGTCGGGCGCGCATCGAAGTGATCGATGTCAATGTCCGAAAGCTCGGCGACGCCCGCAAGATGTGTACGGTCCAAAATCCGCAAAACCGAAGCCGTTGGAACAAGTCGATCATCATCACCGACCTGGTCGCCAAGCACAGCCTGAACCGCCAGTTGGCACGGGTCGTCGCGGCAATGGTCGAAGAAAAGATCCTCGGCATGCAGGTCAATGTCGTCAGCCGCAGTTTGATCAGCCAGCTCGTGATAGCCGACGCCGCTGCGGTCCTGTCGGCCCAAAATCAGCTCGCACTGGCTTGAAAAAGCTAAAGACGCAGGTGCTCGATCAACCGTTCGAGGACGGTCACGGCAGTATTGTCTTCGCCGATATCCATCCACTGAACACCCCCGAAGGTCTTGAACCATGTCCGCTGGCTTTTGGCGAATTTCCGGGTATTTCGTTTGATCAGTTCGATCGCCTCGCCAAGCGGCATCTCCCCGGCCAGATGATCGATGATCTCCGCATAACCGATCGCGCATCGTGCCTGATCGCTCAGCGGCTTTTCTTCCGCTAACAGCGACCGGACCTCCTCGACCAGCCCCTGCTCGATCATCCGCTTGACCCGCATATTCATCCGATGATTCTCAATGTCCTTCTCGCGTCGCAGGCCGATGATCGTCCACGGATACAGCAACTGACCTTCGCCTTCCCATTGCGTCTGAAATGACGAGATCGGCCGACCGGTCAGTTCGAATACTTCCAGCGCCCGAATAATACGTTTCTCGTCATTGGGATGAATCCGCTCGGCGGCCTGCGGATCGACCTGTGAGAGTTTCGCATGAAGGGTATTTAGCCCGCTTGGCTGCTGTGCTTCCGCTTTGAGTTGTTTGCGGATTTCGGGATCGCTGCCCGGCCCTTCGAATAACCCATACAAAAGTGCCTTGATATACAACGCTGTTCCCCCAACGGCGACAACCGGCTTGCCGCGGGCCTGAATATCGCTGATCGCGTGTTGAGCGGCTTGCAGATAGGCCGCCACACTGAAAGATTCGCTCGGCTCGACAATGTCGATGAGGTGATACGGGATTTGCTGACGTTTTTCCACCGGCGGCTTGGCCGTGCCGATATCCATCCGCCGGTAGATCTTCATCGAGTCGATACTGACAATCTCGGCATCGATGGCCCGCGCCAACTCGAATGCCACCGCACTTTTACCCGACGCCGTCACCCCTAAGATCAGGATCATTTTATCATTTGCAGAAGTCATTCTTCTTCGATGTTGGTGACGGTGGCATCGAATTCGGCCAAGATGGTTTTGACGGCCGGGTCGGCCAGCAGTTCATTTCGCCGGTAGGTCGGCGAACCTTTTTGGATCGGGCTTTCCGTGTCTTCGGCATGCTCGAGCACCAGTTCCAGGTGAATCGGCTGTCCGAGACACTCACAGATAACTTTTTCGATCTGCTGCAGGCGGCCGTTCTGTTCGCACATCCGCTTGTGCATCGCCTCGGCAGGGACAAAACTGAGCGTCAGGATATGCTTTTCGAATTTGACCGGCTTGGCCGAACCGATCAGGGCGGTCGTCGCCTTACCCAATTTTTCACTGATTTGAGCAATGACCGTCGGCCAGTTTTGAGAGATGGATTCGATATCTGATGCATCGATGGTTTTTTGAGCTAAAGCCGGTTTTTCAGCGGTCTTGGCCGCTGTCGGGCGTTCACTTACGTTTTTTTTTAAGCCCCCGGCTGGTTGAGGCGTTTGCGACAGCAGCGCATCGACATTCATAAAATGCTCAGCCAGTGCGAACCGCAGCATACTCGCCTCCAGCAGGGCCCGCGGGGCATCGGTATTTTTCAGCGACCACCGCATCTTCTCCAGCACTGTAATATGATGCACCAGGGCGGCCGTATCGAATTTCTCGGTTAGTTCGTTGAACCGCTTTCGCTGCTCGGTCGTCGCCAGAACCAAATCGGTCTCCGCGCCCGCACTTTTCAGGACCATCAGATCCCGCATGACATCGGTCAGGGCATCGGCGATCTGAATTTCGCCCTGGCCGCTGTTGAGCAGCTCACTGACACATTGCAGTGTCGCGGCTGCATCGCTCTCGGCAATATGTGTCAAAAGCTCACAAATCTTCTCCATCGACGGCGTACCGAGAAATTCCTCCAGCAGCTTCAGGGTCAATTTCGTCTCGCCGGTACTGATCAGCCGGTCAAGCAGACTCAGGGCATCCCGCATCGAACCGTTGGCCTGCTTGGCAACCATCAGCAGGACATCCGGCTCGAAGTCTATCTTTTCAGACTTCAACACCTTTTCAAGCTGGGCGGATATCACCTGTGGGCTGATATTGGCAAAATCGAACTGCTGGCATCGCGACTGAATCGTTGAAAGCACCTTGTTCGGCTCGGTGGTGGCGAAGATGAATTTTACATGACTCGGCGGCTCTTCGAGAATTTTCAGCAGTGCATTAAAGGCCGCATTGCTCAGCATGTGCACTTCGTCGATGATGTAGATCTTGTAGCGGCTTCGGGCGGGCCGATAGATCGCGTTTTCCCGCAACCGCCGCACCTCCTCCACACCGTTATTGGAGGCCCCGTCGATCTCGATCACGTCAATATCTTCGCCGGCGTTGATCGCCACGCAGCTTTCGCATTTGCAGCAGGGTTTGACCGTCGGCTCATCAACCTTGAGGCAATTGAGCGATTTAGCCAGAATCCGGGCCATCGTGGTCTTGCCCACGCCGCGAGTCCCGCTAAAGAGAAACCCATGAGCGATCTTACCGCTTTTGATCGCGTTCTTGAGCGTCTGGGCGATCGGGTCCTGGCCGACCACATCATCGAACGTCTGCGAGCGATATTTTCGTGCAAGTACAGTGTACATAAGCAATTAATAATCAAATTATGATTTCGTATAAAAAAACCAAACGCATTGATATCACGATAAGCAAATATAAGGCATCTTCAGGCAATAATCAATTATCAATCATTGATGAACGTTTAAAAAACCATAGTTACTTTGAGAGATGCATGATTATTTTTTCGGGCTTCTTGAAATTCACAGCATTTGCTGATATACTCGAATTTTTGTGATATCTGTGGATTTTGGCACTTGATGGCCGGGTCCCATACAGGTCCTTCCCGCGAACCTGGTCAGGCGGGGAACCGAGCAGCCATAAGCGTGCGTTGGGCCGTGTATGGATCAACCCGGCCGCCTTTTTATGGAATTTTGCGTATTTTTCCATTTGCAGCAAATTTCCGTATTGACAAATCCCGCCTCAAATACTATCGGTATGGAAAATCGATGCTCATATAAGATTAGGGAGTATATAAATGAAAGTACGCGTTGAAGACACTTGTACCGCCTGTGGGCTGTGCGTCGATACCTGCCCGGATGTTTTCCAGATGGGAGATGATATCGCTCAGGTAACAGTCGATGAAGTGCCCACCGAACTCGAAGACGAGGCCCGCCAGGCCGCCGATGAATGTCCGGTCGAGGCCATCATCGTCGAAGAATAGGAACGTCAATGAAGTGTCATTCCCGCGAAGGCGGGAATCCGGATTATCGTAAGCAAAACAGGTGCTGATCTTGTCAAACGTTCTTACTTTGAAAGTTCCCTGCTGCGCTGGCATGCGCGCTCCAGAGCCTGCAAAACAAGTGCATTGATGCCGCCCTCGTTCAAAACCTTGATTGCCGCTTCGGTCGTCCCGCCCGGTGAGGTCACTTTTTGCCGCAGCGCTTTCGGGTCATCCCCTTTTTGATCGCCTTCGATCGCCAGTGTCGCCGCCCCGATTGCCGTCTGCAATGTCAGTTCTTTGGCCGTTTGCGCATCCAGCCCCATTTCAATTCCCGCCCGGATCATCATTTCTTCAAGCAAAAAGAAATAGGCCGGCCCGCTGCCGCTTAATGCGGTTACCGCATCGATCAGGCCCTCATCGTCGAGAACAACCGTTGTACCGACGGCATTAAATATGTCCAGCACATCCGCCTGCGAAGATTTTGCTTTTTCGTTAAAGTAAATCCCCGAAGCACCCTTGCCGACCAATGCCGGCGTATTGGGCATGACACGAACGATGGCAATATCCCCGATTCCCGCACCAATCTTTTCGGTTTTGATCCCGGCCGCAATAGAAATCACAAGCTGCTCACCGATCTTGCCCTTCAATTCACCCAATACATCGGCCATGTTCTGCGGCTTGACGCTCAAGACAATCACTTCGGCTTTCGCTGCCAGATCGGCATTGGTTTTACAAATCGTAATACCGTATTGCGATTTTAGTTCGTCAAGTCGCTCGTGGCGGACATCGCTGATGAAAATGTCGGCCGGCTTAAATAGTCGGGCCTTGATAATCCCCTTGATCAGGGCCTCGGCCATGTTACCGGCACCGATAAATCCGATTGTCTGCATGATCTGCTCCCTAAGTTTACGGGCACAAAAACGTGCCGATTTGCCTTATCTTACGAAAAACATCAGCCCTGTAAACCCCGAAAATGGTTTGTTTGCGACCATTTGAGTTCGTTTGGGTGTTTTCCTTGGGTTGAATCACCCAAAAAAACTTGCCAAAACCGCCCGTTTTCGAGTATGCTCTCGATTCTGTTTTTTGATCCGAATGTTAACCTGTAATCGTAAAAGGAAAGAAATATGGCAGATGCAGTAAGATGTAACGGTCTGACGGACCTCGACGAAAAATGCGTAGATACGATCCGCTTTTTGAGTGCCGATGGCGTACAGAAGGCCAACTCCGGACACCCCGGTATGCCAATCGCCATGGCGCCGGTCGCCTACACACTCTGGACGAAA
This sequence comes from uncultured Pirellulales bacterium, assembly GCA_964517795.1. Classification (GTDB taxonomy): domain Bacteria; phylum Planctomycetota; class Phycisphaerae; order Sedimentisphaerales; family Anaerobacaceae; genus CAZFDE01. The sequence goes on from CAZFDE010000072.1 coordinate 6,802, forward strand.
TACATGAAATTCAATCCCGCCAATCCCCGCTGGGTCAACCGGGACCGGTTTGTCCTCTCGGCCGGCCATGGCAGTATACTGCTCTATTCGATGCTGCACCTGACCGGATTCGATATGCCGATGGACGAATTGAAGAATTTCCGCCAGTGGGACAGTAAGACCCCCGGCCACCCGGAATACGAACCGGACCTCGGTGTTGAAGTCACCACCGGCCCGCTGGGTCAGGGTATTGCCAACGCAGTCGGTATGGCGATCGCTCAGAAACACCTGGCCGCGGTGTTCAATCGCGACAGCTTCGATATGATCGATTATAAGATTTACGTCCTTAGCGGTGACGGCTGCCTGGAAGAGGGTGTCTCGGGCGAAGCATCTTCGTTGGCCGGCCATCTGGGCCTGGATAACCTGATCGTCATTTACGATGATAACCATATCACGATCGACGGCGATACCGAGCTTTCGTTTACTGAAGATGTGGTCAAACGCTATAAGGCATACGGCTGGAACGTGATCGAAGTCCCCGGCGATGGCAACGACATGGCCGCCTTCGAAAAAGCCCTCAAGCGCGCCCGCCGAAGCAAAGGCAAACCCTCGATCATCAAAATTCGCTCGCACATCGCGTTCGGTGCCCCGACCATGCAGGATACCGAAAAAGCCCACGGCTCACCTCTCGGTGACGATGAGATCAGGCAGATGAAAACGAATTTCGGCTGGGACCCGGAACAAACATTCCATGTGCCCGACGATGTCCGTGACCATATGGATAAAATCAAAGCCAAAGGCAAACGCGCCGAGAACAAGTGGAAACGTCAGTTCAAAAAATACACCGAAGCGCATCCGGACCTGGCCGCTCAGTTCGAAGCCTTTGAGCAATGGGCGTTACCTGAAAATATCGACGATTTGCTGCCGAGTTTCGATCCGGAAAAAGGCGTCGCGACCCGCAAAGCCTCCGGTAAGACGCTCGATGCCCTGATGCCGCATGTCGGCTGGGTCATGGGCGGTTCGGCAGACCTGACCCCCTCGAACAATACCCGATTTGCCGATGCCCGGGATTTCCAGAAGGAAAATTTCCTCGGCCGGTATCTGCGTTTCGGCGTTCGCGAACATGCGATGGGCGCGATCCTTAACGGTATCAGTGTCAGCGGGATGGTTCGCGGCTATGGCGGAACGTTCTTTGTCTTCAGCGATTACATGCGTCCGGCGATTCGTGTCGCGGCCCTGTCAAAGTACCCGACGATCTTCGTCTTTACTCACGACAGCATCGGCCTCGGCGAAGACGGCCCGACCCACCAGCCGATCGAACATCTGCCGTCGCTGCGGGCAATGCCGAACCTGATCCTGATCCGACCGGCCGACGCCAACGAAACCGCACAGGCATGGAAATTCGCACTCGGCCACAAAGACGGCCCCGTTGCCCTGCTGCTGACTCGCCAGGGCCTGCCGGTGCTCGACCAAACCCAATACCCCTCCGCCGCCAATCTGACAAAAGGTGCATATGTCCTCGTCGAACAGGACAATCCCGATGTTATCCTGATCGCCAGCGGTTCGGAAGTCTCGCTGGCATTGTGTGCCGCCGAAGGCCTCGCCGCCGACGGGATCAAGGCACAAGTTGTTTCGATGCCCAGTTGGGAACTCTTTGAGATGCAGGATCAGGCATATAAGGATTCGGTCCTGCCGCCGCAGACCAAAGCCCGCGTCGCAGTCGAAGCGGCTATCGGCCAGGGCTGGGAGAAATACGTCGGCCAAACCGGTGCGATCGTCGCCCTTGTTGAATTCGGCGCTTCGGCACCCTATAAAGACTGCTATGCGAACTTCGGCATCACCACCGACGCCGTTATCACCGCCGCTAAGCAACAACTCGCCCAATAATAAAAATTGAATTCAACCCCCAAAGCCCCGCTCCCACGGGGCTTTTTTTATTGCGCGCCACCTGCGAAAAATCCATCTATGAAAGATGAAACCCGAATCTGGCTCAACTACGCCGAATAAAATTTTTCGTTTACCCCTTTCACACTTTTTTATCATTCATACTCTCTTCATGACTTCTGACCGCTGACTTTCTGACCATATTTAAAATTATCAATCCTTATGCTATAATGGTCGATACTGCTATTGCTGTAAAATCGATGGATATCAGTCAGGATAAGGCGTTTTCACTACTGAAATCCCGGCTGACTGACCCTGCAAAAGGGCCCGAAAAATTAACCGGGACGTGGGGATCCTATGCGCGCTTGGCGGCCGCCAACCTCTTTTCGCATCTAAAGCGGCCGATTTTGCTCCTGACCCCGCACATCGACGACGCCGACAAGGCCGTCGATGACCTGACCACCTTCGGCGCATCCGAAATCCTGCACCTGCCCGCGTGGGAGGACGATTTCGCCCTGCCCGATGCGACCGATGAGATCCGTGCTGAGCGATTGCGAATCGTCAGCCGCCTCGGGCATCTGGCCAGAGCAAAAGCCCCGGCGATCATCACCGCCTCGATCCAGGCCCTCTGCCAGCCGATTCCCCGGCCGCAGGACTTGCGGAAAAACGCCCTGACCCTGCAAAGCGGCCGCGACATCGAACAGGCAAACGTCATCGAATGGCTCGTGGACAACGGCTTCGAGCGCGTCGATCAGATCGATCTGCCCGGTCAGTTCGCGCATCGCGGCGGCATCATCGATATCTACACCCCGCTGGCAACCGATATCGTCCGCGGCGATGATACCCGCCCCGCCGACGGCGAGACCGCTGTCCGCATCGACTTTTTCGGCGACACCATCGAGAGCATCCGCCGCATCAACCTCGACACACTCCGCTCCGACCACGAAATCCGCTCCCTCTCGGTCCTCTCGGGCATCAGCGAAACCGCGGCTCAGGAACTCTTTCTCAACATCCTGCCCGACGACACCATCGCCGTCCTCGAAGAACCCTCCGACTGCCAGGATGTCGCCAACGTCTTCGTCGCCCGCAGCGAAAAACCCGACACCCTCTTCAACTGGCCCGACCTGCACAATGCCTTGCAGCGATTCCGCACCGTCGAATTCTGGCGGTTCGCCCCGGACCCCGCCGATGCCATCGAGCTGAAGGTCCGCAGCCTCCAGCAATTCCAGCACACTAGCCCCACCGCCTGGGCGGGCCACAAAGAAACCCTCGCCGAACTGACCGGCCGCGCAAAACAGGGAACCAGCGTTTATCTCTACTGCGAATCGCCCGCCGAGATCAGCCGCGTCAAAGAAATCATCCCCGAGGACCAAAAAACCATCCCCCGCAACTTCCATCTCCTCGAGGGCTTCATCAACCAGGGCTTCTACATCGAATCGCTCGAAACGATCATCGCCGGCCATCACGAACTCTTCGGCCAATTCTCGCTTCGCCGCCGCACCCGCCCCGTCCGCGCCGCCGTCTCCGTCGAAACCCTCGCCGACCTGCAGCCCGGCGACTACGTCGTGCACCTGTCCTACGGCATCGGCAAATACCTCGGCACCCAGACCCTCAAAGAAAAAGACCGCACCGGCGAATACCTCACCATCGAATACGCCGACAAAGTCAAAGTCCAGGTCTCCGTCGCCAACATCCAACTGATCCACAAATACATCGGCACCAGCCCCAAGCGCCCCAACCTCAGCAAAGTCGGCTCCAAGCGCTGGCAGCGGCAAAAAGACAAAGTCGCGCGCTCCGTCACCGATCTGGCCGCGGAACTGCTGGACGTGCAGGCCAAACGCCAGGCCCTCGGCGGCATCACCTATCCGCCCGACACCAAATGGCAAACCGAATTCGAGGAATCCTTCAAATATCAGGAAACCGCCGACCAGCAGACCGCCATCGAACAGATCAAACGCGACATGCAGAACCCCACCGCCATGGACCGGCTGCTCTGCGGCGACGTCGGCTACGGCAAGACCGAGGTCGCCATGCGGGCCGCCTTCAAGGCCGTCGAAAACGGCAAACAGGTCGCAGTCCTCGTCCCCACCACGGTCCTCAGCGTCCAGCACAGCCGCACCTTCGCCGAGCGGTTCGCCGATTTCCCGATCGCCGTCGAAGTCCTCAACCGGTTCCGCACGACCAAAGAGGCCCGCGACATCATCGACCGCACCGCCAAAGGCCGCGTCGATATCCTCATCGGCACGCACCGCCTGCTCAGCGGCGATATCCGGTTCAAGGACCTCGGCCTGCTGATCATCGACGAAGAGCAGCGGTTCGGCGTCGCCCACAAGGAACGCCTCAAACGCATGCGGGTCAACGTCGATATCCTCACCATGACCGCCACGCCGATCCCCCGCACCCTGCACATGGCGCTGCTGGGTCTGCGCGACATCAGCTCGCTGGGCACCCCCCCGCTGGACCGCCGAAGCGTCGTCACCAGCGTCACCGCCTACCACCCCGAACTCCTGCGAAAAGCCGTCCTGCGCGAAATGAACCGCCAGGGCCAGATATTCTTCCTGCACAACCGCGTCAAAACGATCGACAAAAAGGCATGGGACATCCAAACGCTCATCCCCGAGGCGAAAATCGCCGTCGCGCACGGCCAGATGCCCAAAACCGAACTGGAAAAAGCGATGATCGACTTCGTCACCGGCCGCGTCGATATCCTCGTCTGCACCACGATCATCGAATCCGGCCTCGACATCCCCAACGCCAACACGATTTTCATCGACAACGCCGACCGGTTCGGCCTCGCCGAGCTGCACCAGCTTCGCGGCCGCGTCGGCCGCTACAAACACCGCGCCTACGCCTATATGCTCATGCCCGCCGCACGCACGATCACCCCCGTCGCCGCACGCCGCCTCAAGGCCATCGAGGAATATTCCCACCTCGGCGCCGGCTTTCGCATCGCGCTGCGCGACCTGGAGATCCGCGGCGCCGGCAATATCCTCGGCCCCGAGCAGTCCGGCCACATCCAACTGGTCGGCTACCAGATGTACTGCGAAATGCTCGCCCAGGCCGTGCGAAAACTCAAAGACCAGCCGCAGCTCAGGCACCCGCTCGCCGAGATCGACCTCGGCCAGCCCTCTTATATCCCCAAAGATTACATCGCCTCCGACCGAAGGCGCCTCGAGGCGTACCGAAAGATCACCGTCTGCGCCAATGCCGATGAGCTGGCCAGACTCCGGGATGAGTTTGTCGATGTCTATGGCGAGCTGCCGCCGCAGGTCAAATCACTCTTAGAGATCGCCGAACTGCGCATCCTCGCCGGCCGCAGACACATCAAATCCATCGCCGTTGTCGGCCAAAGTTTATTGATCACCTTCACCCAATCGCTCACCGACGATCTGCTCGCCGTTTTCGAGAATACAAAGTTCAAAGTCGATCTCGCCGGCCCCAAAACCGCCTACCTCCGCCTCACTAAAAACGCACTCGAAACCCCTACCCTCATCGCCCTAATGCGCAAATTCCTCTCTTAAGCCACTGATGGCACAGATTTTCACTGATCTCTTTTTTCCCCATATTAACCAAGGTGCTCATGGTTCGTAGATCGGCCCATGGCCAACGGCGCTCGATTTTGGGCTGAAAAGCGTGGTCGGCATTTGCTTCTCTTGATTTACTGGCATAAAACAAGAGCCACAGCTTGGCGGGTTCGTTCGGCAATATCTTCTGTTTTTAATTCACTTTCATTTGGCTGAGTCAGATTGTTTCTGATCTGGGGCAGCGTTTCCAAAAGTGCCGCGATAAATGTACTTTTGATCGCATAATTGACATTCTGGGGCAGCGTACCTGTCTCTATCAACATTCCCAGATCGTTAACGCGGGAAATAACGATTCCCACGACATTGCCTTTCTGATCGATCAGAGGCCCCCCTGAATTGCCCGGCTGAACCGGTGCACTAATCTGAAAATGGCGTGGGTCATCCTGAAGTCCGCTCAGGCTGCTGATAGTACCACCTGTAAATTTCGGCTCAAAACCTTGGATGCCAATATTGGGAAAGCCGACCGTAAAAACTGCAGAACCGACCTTGACTTGCTGACTGGCACTCACTGCAAACGCAGAAGCACCTGTTATTTCCGCTTTGAGGATTGCAATATCATTAACTTTATCTGCCTGGATCATTGTTGCAGATTTAACACCCTGCGATGTCAATACCGATATAGTTTCGGCGTCTTTGATCACATGCCACGCCGTCACCAGATAGCCGTCTGAGGTAATAAAAAAACCTGTCCCGCTGGCAAGGTTTTTATGGTTGAATGGTTCGATTGAAGGCTTTTGATCTGTATCTTCGGTTTCGGTCCTGGGGACAAATTCTCTGGCTAACCGTTGCGCTTCTTCGATTTGATAAGGTGTAAGTTTATCTCGCAATATTTTTTTACTGTCTAATGCATTTTCTTCCCCCTGCGCGGCTGCTAAAAGCAACCATTTATAACTCAAACTGACCGATTTATATGATTAAACCGATGGGCACCATTAAACAAGA
>CAZFDE010000073.1:0-13045 GCA_964517795.1 uncultured Pirellulales bacterium
AGCGGATTCAACTCATAAGTGCAACTGGGGCGCCAAAATAAAGGTGCCCATATTTTTTATTTGACAGTTAAATTGCGGCAGGTGTATAATTGCAACCGAGAAAAACGTTTTTTTGGACTGATATGATGATGCTCACACAAGCAAAGAAATGCCATTGCGAAAGCATCCTGAGCTTAGCCTGCAGATGGGGCTAAGATGATCATCCAGAATCGATTTGCCCCTCGGATCGATCAGGGCGAACGAATGTTCAACTTCTGGTTCGACGGCTGCCGGGCAGATCAGATTGCAGCCTATGACAGGAAAGCCCTTGCCAAGAATGAAAAACCGATGGCGCTCTCGTATTTTCCCTCGGGTAAAGGGCAACTGCCGCTTGCATTTGCATTGTTGAATGATGATGTTATTCAGCTACAGTCGGCCAAAAAGGCAGAAAAAAGCGATGATATCATACTGCGGTGCTATAATCCTTCTGAGCACGAAGCGTCGACGATAATTGAGATCCCCTTATTCAATATCCAGGAAAACCTGACATTCGGTCCGTTTGAGGTGAAGACACTGAAGGTGGCCCAAGCCGGCGCACTGACCGAAACCGACCTGCTGGAAAATGAAATACCCGGTTAATATTACGGCTTTACCTGGCCCTCCAGTTTTTTGATCAGGGCAAGCAGGGGGTTTTTCAAAAAAATATTTTTTTATTTGACGGCCGAATTCCAAATGGGTTATATTTATGCTTAAGAAAAACGTTTTTCTCGGGTTGGTTTTGGCCGTCAAAATTTTTTGCGGCCAGAGAAAAACGTTTTTTTGGACTGATATTAAAAACTCGGCCAGTGAAAGGACAAAGAGATGAACCTTCGCGAACGCTTTCATGAAGTCATGAAATTCAATCCGAATGTCCACTCGCTCAAATGGGAATTCGGCTACTGGGGCGAGACGGTCAAGAACTGGTACGCCCAAGGCCTCGAAAGGCAGCACTATCCCGAAATGGAAACCGAGATCCGTACCCCCACCTCGACGCTCTACAGCAAGGCCTGGACATGTACCGGTACCGACGTCCTGCCCAACGGGATCGCGGTGATGGCCGGCGGGCTGTACTGGCCGACACAGGGATTTCCCTTGGACCACGATGTGCGGCGGCATTTCAGTATGGACTATACGCAGGTCATGGTCGATGTGAACCTTCTCTTTGAGCCGATGTTCGAGTTCACGGTGCTCGATGAAAACGATCAGACAATGACCTATATCGATATCGACGGTGTCAAGCGCGTCTTTCTCAAGCAGGAAGCGACGATCCCGACCTCGCTCGAGTGGCCGATCAAGAACAAACAAAGCTGGGAGAAACTCAAGGCCGAGCGGCTCAACCCCAAAGATATTTCAAAGCGTTTTCCCAAAGACTGGGACAAGCTCGTCAAAGAATATAACAATCGCGATTATCCCCTGGCCCTCGGCGGCTATCCGCACGGCTTTTTCGGGACGCTCAGTCACCTGATCGGCTACGAGAACCTCTTTATCTGGTACCCGACCGAGCCGGAGTTGGTGCACGATATTCTCAATACCTTTACCGAGCTGTGGATCGCGGTCTATGAAGAGGTGCTCAACCAGGTTGAGGTTGATCACTGGCAGATATGGGAGGACATCTCGTTCGGCAAAGGCCCGATGATCTCGCCGGCGATGGTCAGCGAGTTTCTCTGTCCGTATATCAAGCGGGTCGGCGATTTCCTCAAGGCCCGCGGCGTCAAGGTGATTCTGCTGGATACCGACGGTGACTGCAATTCGATCATTCCGTTGTTTATCGAGGCGGGCGTTACCGGCATGTACCCGTTCGAGACGCACTGCGGCATGGATATTGTCAAGGTGCGAAAAGAATATCCGAACCTGCAGATCCTCGGTGGCATCCCGAAATCCGAGATCGGCAAGGGCAAGGCCGTGGTGGACACGATCCTCGAACCGGTCGATGCGGTCCTCAAGACCGGCGGTTATATCCCGTTCGGTGACCATTTTATCCCGCCGGACGTCGATTTCGAGAATTTCAGCTATTATCGTATGAAACTTAATCAATTGATCGATCAATATGGAGAATGACAGATGGTTCAGAAGAAAATGACAGGTCTTTTTTGTGTTTTGATTTTAATGGTTAGCTCAGCGATGGCGGGTGAAATTCAATGGGCCGGGCCGCCGGCGAATATCGTCAAACATTCGGTCGGCTTCGAATCGGTCAAGACCGTGGACAAATCCTGGCAGGGCACGACGCTCAATCCCGTCTATCCGCGAATCTTTTTAGGCGGCCTTAACATCGACGCTGATGCGAATAAATATCTCTATCTGAAACTTTCCGCACGTGACCGGTTGATGCGGATATTTTTTTCCGATACTGATGACGGGCAATTCTTCAATAACCAGCGGTTCCGCACGGCCGAGGTCTCCTTGCCCGATCAGCTTGTGATTTACCGGCTGAACCTCTCGGAGATCGCGCGTTTTTCGGGAATCATCAGAGCCGTGCGGATCGACTTCATCGGTCACGAGCGCGGCGATACGATCATTTTCGACAAGCTCGGCGTATCATCGAAATCCCTGGACCAGATCGACGGCCAGCAGGTCAAGGAACTTTCGATTGATGCAACGCCGTACAGTCACGAGCGGATGGCGAGTTGGCAGGATACGATGGTCCGCACCGACCAGACGACCTGCAACAGCGGGCTGTTCACGTATATCCGCGACCAGGCGACCTTCACCGACCAGTATCTGCTGGCGAAATTGGCGGTCGGCGTTGAAACGGATGATGGGGTCGTCTGGACCGATGCCCTGAACCGTCCGCAGGTCGAAGATTTTCCCGGCGGCGTTCGCGCCGATTTTGATCTGGGCGATACCCAGGTAACGACGAAATTTACCGCATTGCTGGAAGGCCAGGACACGCCCGACTGGATCGGGGCGGCCGTTTATGAGGTCAAGAGCGATCCGCCCCGGCCGCTGCGCGTGCGAATCGGCGGCGGGATGCGGATCAATATGAATGTCAATACCTTTGCCGGGCCGTGGATGCGCGATCCCAATGCGAAATTTGAAGGAGCGGCCGTAGAAGTCGATCAAACCCGGGCGCTGTTTACCAGTTCCGCTCATCCACTGACGGTGGGCCTGAAAACCACCGAATGGTTCGAGATCAAAACACCCGAGAATGCCGGCCAATATGTCGAAGTGAGATTTCAAAAAGGGACAGGGGCAATCCTTTTAACCTTTGCAAAGGAAAAAGAAAAGGTCAACGAGTTGCTCGAATTATATCCGCAGCACTCGGTCAAAAAAGTTAATACCTATTATGATCACCTGCTGACCAAGTGCCGCATCGAGACACCGGAACAAACAATCAATGATGCCTTTCGACAGGCCATTGTCACGATGGATTATTCATGGTATTGGCCGTACGGCTGGATCGAATCGCCGCATCACTGGCTGGCAACGTTCCACCTGCAGCATTCCGGCGGCGAGGCGTGGATCGGCCGCACCGACCGGGTTCGCACATCGTTATTGAGTCATGCCAAAAACCTGCGGCCGTCCGGAGCGGTCCCGAACTTCATCCTCGATACGGTGATTGATGGCATCTTCGGCGGCTCCGACCAGTATTATTTCTGGCAGATCGCCGAATACCTCAAATACACGGATGACGTCGAGACGATCAAAAAACTTGCACCGGCCATGGACAAAGTGCTCTATCTGATCAAACGCCGCTACGACCCCGACGATGACGGGCTGTTCGCGTGGGGCCTGCAGATCGGCAATCAGGAGGACATGATTGCAACACCGTATAACGGCACAGCTCCGACAATAGAGGCGATTAATATGATGCGTACCCGTGCGATGGTCGCCCGCCGATTCGGTGATGAAGATACGGTCCAACGGATGGAAAAAGATATTCGCCGTTCGCTTTCACAATTACATGAAAAACTGTGGATGAAGGATCTGGGGCGATTTATGTATTTTTACGATCCCAGCGGACAGCCGCGACTGGACAGCCAGTACCATTCGTTCATCTATCCGGTGATCTTTACTATCGTCGATGAACTGGACGGCTGGACGAGTATGCGGCACCTGCGTGATCGGTTGATGGGCAAACTCGGCGAGATTTACCTGTCTAATAATTTCCCCGACCATCTTGAGGACATCTGGGCGACATGGGGGATGCAGGCCGGCGCCGCCCAGCAGCCCTGGGGCGCGTGGGGGTTGGCGGCCATGGGCCTTCGAAATGAAACGTACCTGCCCTTGAAGGTGATTTCAGATGTGGTCATGGACGAGCCGCAGAAAGGATCCTGGCCGGAAGTGATGTATGAAGACCGGATGGGCTATTTTTCGCCGCCGGCGGGATTATTTATTCAGGCGGTTATCGAGGCCCTGTATGGGCTTAAACTCAACCGGCCGCAGGGATACCTTGAAATCGCACCATCATTTCCCGATCACTGGAACGAGGCGAGTTTGCATCTGCCTGACTTTGCAGCCGAGTATCGGCGAAAGGGTAACATGCTGAGTTATTCAGTTACCAGCAGTGACAAACTGCCGCGAAAACTTCGCTGGATTCTGCCCGTTTCCAAAATCAAACATGTCAAGGTCAATGGCAAAAAGATCAATTATCATATCCAACCCTACGTGAATAGTATTATCATAGAGGCCGACATCCCGGCCCAGGCACAAACAGATTTGCAAATTGTCATTTCACCAATCAAATTCGCCGTGGACTGTCCCGCCTCGATTGCCGAGAGCCAACCCTTCGAATTGAAGACAAAATCAGTGACGATCGAGGGTGTCGATGACCGCTGCGGAGTTTTGTCGCTGATTAACATCAAAAATGATAATCGACTCAGTGCTGTGATACAAAAAGGTTTGCTGGCTCCATATATGCAATTTGGCCGACTCGGCCAGATGAATTTCTCACGCCGCAGCTTCTTTTTGGATTGCCAAACCCCAGATGGTATATCGTTCTGGTATCCGGTCGATTTATTAATTCTACCGCCTTATGAAGCATCTGTAAAAAACATTCAAGCCAAAGAAGAAAAATTGCAGGCCAATGTCCTGATCCGAAACAACACTCAAAAGTCCGTAGCCGGTAACACATTCCTCGAAATATGTAATACGTCAACCCCATTTAATATTCAGCTTGATAAGCGGTCGCAAAAAGAGTTTTTTATTGATATCCCCAAGGCCGCAATCCGATATCTCTCGCCGGGTGATAACCAAGCAGTTTTGGTGCTGCCGAATGATCAATCACTTGATCTGAAATATGTCGCCTCGTCATCGCTCTTAAAAAACAAACAATCACCTATTGTGACCGAACCGATCCCGCTGCCGCCGGATAAAATGATCAGCGGCGCGCAGTGGCGGTCAATACGGCAGATCTATTTCAATCTGCACAATCCCGATGAGGTGCTCAGCGGCTGGCCGAAGGAAGTATTTGATCTGAATATCCCCGAACTGCCGGCAGTTACATTCAAAATCGATCAGCGAAAATTCGTCCCGATTTCTATGCACAGCGGACAGATGCAGTTTACCTTAGCAATCGAACCGGCAATTTACAAAAAACTTTATTTTCTGATAATCCCGTTCATCGAAAGCCATGAAATCTTTTCCGAAATCGGCCAAATCTATATCGACGTTGATTCATCGACTCAGTCACCGCAGATCACTAATGTCCCGATCGGTTCTGCCGAAGGCTCACTTGCGACGGAACCGTCCAAAAGCCCGCAAATTGGAAAGGCCCTGATCACCCGCCGATTATTCAGCCCCGGCGATGTGGATTGCTGGTTCCCGGCGTCCTATATGGGCCATTTGGGCAGCTTCAAAAAACCCCGATCTGATCGTTTTAGCCTGTTGCCTATCCGCGATACACGCGACAGTGACTGGCCGCAGGCCAAACCGCCGGCCTTCCCGCAGGATAATTTGTGGGTATCATCATTGGCGGTCGATGCCGGCAACAGTGTTTTAAATGTGATCGAAATCGATCTGGTACGACCGCGGACGGTTAAAGCGATTACGTTTCGCACGGTCGGGACGGACGCCGCGTTCGGCCTTGTCGCAATCACGGCCGAAAAACCGGTGGAAAAACAAACGCATCAGGAAAAGGATTGATTATGAAACAGGACAATGGAACAGAAGGATTGATGGTTGACGAATCACACATCAACGGTGTTTTTGTGTGGAAGGTTGCCTTTATCGCCGCGATGGGCGGCTTGCTCTTCGGCTATGATTTCATGGTCATTAGTGGCACAACCATCTATTATTGGGAGCATTTTCACATCGCCGATAACGGATGGCTGCAGGGTCTTAGTGTCATCTCCGCACCGATCGGCTGTATTATCGGGGCCGCGTTTTCAATGATTTTTTCCGACACCTTCGGCCGCAAAAAACTGCTCATCTGGGCGGCGATTCTGTTTTTGATTTCCGCTATCGGTACGGCCGCCGCATGGAGCTTTGTCTGGTTTAATATCATGCGTCTGATCGGCGGTATGGGTATCGGTCTGGCCGCGAATCTCTCGCCCATGTATATCGCCGAGATTTCCCCGGCCGGTTATCGCGGCAAGGTCGTCACTGTTAATCAGTTTACGATTATGATCGGCATTGTCGTTTCGCAGATCGTCAATCTGTTTATCCAGCGTTATGGAGATGAGGTGGGTGTGACAGCCGCCGGAATCCCGTGGAATGAGGCGATGGGTTGGCGGATGATGTTCGGAGCCGAAGCGATTCCGGCGCTGGGATTTTTAGGATTGATCTTCACCGTACCGCGCAGCCCGCGATGGCTGGTCAAGCGAGGCCTCAACGACGAGGCCCAAAACGTATTAGCCATGGTCGGCGGCGAACAGTATGCCCGGGCCGAAGTGGCCGATATTGCCTCAACGATCTCCCGAGAAGAAGTGGCCACAATCAATGTCGGCGATCTGCTGGAACCGAGATTACTTAAGATTATCGTTTTGGGGATGTTTTTGACCCTTGTGCAGCAGTGGAGCGGCCTGAACAGTGTTTTTGCTTACTCGCATCAGATCTTCCACGATGCCGGATTTACCGCTTCCGATACCATGATCTCGCTGGTATTCGAAGGGGCGACCATGCTGATTTTCTGTGTGGTGGCGATGTTTATCGTCGATCGTGTCGGCCGAAAGATCCTGATGGTCGGCGGGGCGTTGGCCATATCCGTCACGCATCTTATGATTGGACTGTCTTTTCATTTCCATTTCAGCGGCATATTTGTGGTCGTTCTGGTGATGCTGGCGATCGCATTGTATGCAATGACGCTGGCGCCGGTAATGTGGGTACTCTTGTCGGAAATCTTCCCCAACCGGATCCGCGGCGTGGCGTTGGGGATTTCGGTGGTCACCTTATGGGTTGCTTACAGTATACTCACCCTGACATTCCCCAAAATGCGGGAAATCTTTGGAACCGCCGAAACATTCTGGGTGTATTCGGGATTTTTGTTCATTGCCTTTTTGGTGATGCTCGTCAAATTGCCGGAAACCAAAGGCAAATCGCTCGAACAAATCGAACGGGAGTTGGTGGATTGATGAAAACTAAAGTGAATTTGCAGATTTTCAATAGGGCACTATGAAGGACAAACAAGTCAGTATTAAAGACGTTGCCAAACGCGCCGGAGTTTCGATTTCCACCGTTTCCAATGCCATCCGCGGCACTAAATTTGTCAGTTCCGAACTGAAGGAAAAAGTTTTCGATGCCGTCAACGAATTACATTACCAGGTTAATCCGGTGGCCAGCAGTCTCAAAAGCCGAACCACGCGAACGATTGGTGTAATTATTCCCAATATCAACCGGATTTTTTTCCCACAGGTGATCAAAGGCATTCAGGACCTCTGCATCGATGACGGGCTCAATGTTACACTATGTGACAGTAATGATTCGCTGGAGAAAGAAAAGCATTTCATTCACATGCTGCAGGGCAATTGGGCGGATGGAATAATCATCGACACCGTAGCCGAGGAAACGGATACCGATTACCTGCAGCGGTTAGCCGCATTATCCAGCGGCCGCAAACGCATTCCGGTCATCAGTCTGGAGCGGCAGTTTGACTGCTGTGCCATGGATTCGGTGAAAGTGGACAATTATCTGGCCGCTCAAAAGGCCACCGGGCACCTGATCGAATGCGGCTGCAAACAGATCGTTCACATCACCGGCCCGCGGTATTCCTGCATGGCTAAAGAACGGTTGCAGGGCTACCGCGAAACGATCAGTGCCGAGCTCAAACGTGAGCCCATGATCATTAACGGCGATTTTTCACCGTTAAGCGGATACGAAGCGGTTAAATCGTTTTTAAAAGTCAAGAGGCAGTTTGACGGCATCTTTGCGGCCAACGACCAGATGGCCGTCGGGGCGATTAAAGCCCTTCGTGAATATGGCTTGCGAATTCCTGAGGACGTCAAAATCGTCGGCTTTGACAATACCTTTGTTGCTTCCTTGGTGCACCCGTCGCTGACGACGATTCATGTCCCCAAATATGAGATGGGCACCAATGCGGCCGACCTATTATTCAAACGCATCGAACAGCCGGACAGCGAACCGGTACATGTAGAACTGCCGGTCAAATTGATCCCTCGCCGATCGACCGGTGCCGATGTTATTGAAGATATGGAATTATTCGGATGGTAGAGAAAAATCAATCTTATGAAAGGTCTCTGTATGACTTCAAAAATGATCCAGGAAACATTTGAAAAAGGACAAGGGGTATTTCGGCTGATGCCGGTATTCGTGCCACGGCTGTTCGGCCAGGCCGGCCGGCGTCTGCGACTGCATCCCGATGATTATTATGCACTGGGGATGAAACGCGGTTCCATTAAGGAACGCTGGTTTTCCTCGGTGATTACCGCTAATAACGGCCCGCTGGCCGCTGAGGATGAAGGCCTTAGCTATGTCGAACCGCATTGCGGAACCATAAAGGAGAAATTTGCACTGCGCGACGCTGTCGAGCAGCTCGGCGCCGAACTAATCGGGGACGAGCTCAAACAACATTACGGCACGTGGCCGATGTACTCGAAATTTTTCGATTACGAAGGCCCTTTGTTCCACCACCTGCATCTCGACGATGTGTCAGCGGGCCGGGTCGGGCGGATCGGTAAGCCCGAAGGCTACTACTTTCCGCCACAGATGAACAACTATATGGGCACGTTTCCCAATACTTATTTTGGATTCGATCCGGATGTGACCCAAGATCAGGTCCGAAAGCGTCTTAAACAGTACGAACTGACCGATAATCGCATCACCGAATTGTCGCGGGCGTATCGTATCGAATTAGGCACCGGCTGGTTTACGCCGCCCGGCGTGATCCATGCGCCCGGTTCGGTACTGACTTATGAACCGCAATGGAACAGTGACGTCAACTCGGTTTATGAGAACATCACGGCCGGCGAGATCTATTCGTACGATTTTCTGGTTGAGAACTGTCCCGAAGAAAAAAAGCTGGATATCGACTATGTCCTTAGCTTGCTGGACTGGGAAAAGAATGTCGATCCGTATTATAAAAAGAATTATTTCCGACCGCCGGTTTTGTGTGCGGATACCGGCGAACCATTCAGTGAAAAATGGGTGATGTACGCCAACGATTATGTCGCCGCCAAGGAATTGACGATCGAGCCGAACCAGACGGTTACGATTACTGAGCCGGTTGCGTTCGGCTGCATTATGATCCAGGGCCATGGCGCGTTCGGGTCTTATGACGATGCCGAGGCGGCCATCTGCCTGCGCTACGGTCAGAAAAGCGCCGATGAATATTTTGTCAGTGAAAAGGCTGCCAAGGCTGGTGTTACGATTACCAATCGCAGCAGTTGTGAGCCGATGGTGATCCTCAAACACTTTGGCCCCAATCATCCCGATATGCCCAAAACCGTACCCGATAACAGATAGGAGAATAATCATGGAACTTCAAAATTATGAAAAGAAAAATCAACAAATCCGCCGTAAGTTCGAATCGCTCAAGAAAAAAGAACCTGGCAAATTCAAGAAACGTCTGAATTTGTCCTGGAGCAACTGGGGCTTCGGGCTTGAACCACTGGCGCGGAGTGCTCGCCGACTCGCTCGGTCAAAAATTGAGTTCATCGAGCTGCACGGCAATCATTACGGCCCGGACCTCGGTTACAAACCCAAAGAGACGCTGAAAATTCTTAAGAATCACGGCATCAAAGTCGCCGGTATCTGCGGGATGTTCAGCGCCGAGAACGATCTGTCCTCCAACAGCGGGGTCAGCCGCCAAAACGCGATCGACTATATCCGGCGCGAGCTGGATTTCGGCCAATCGGTTGGTGCCGGCTATATGCTGATCGTGCCCGGTGCGGTCGGGCGGCCCGGGGCCTATGACGATTCGGAATTTGACCGGTCGGTCGAAAGTCTGCGAATTGTGGCCGACAAATTCATCGAAACCAAGATCAAGGCCGCCGTCGAGCCGATCCGCTCGGCCGAGGTCAGCTTCTTTCATACGATTGCCGATGCCAAACGTTACATCAAACAAATCGATCATCCCGGCGTGCAGCACATCAACGGCGATGTTTATCATATGCAGGTCGAGGAAAGTCATATCGGCAATGCCCTGCTCGATGCAGGCGATATGCTGACCAATCTGCATATGGCCGACAGTAATCGCTGTGCCTTGGGTGACGGTTCGCTGGACCTGGATACGATCATCATGGCGCTATATGTCATCGGCTATAACCGGGACGGCTGCTATGTGACGCCCGAGCCCTTAGGTCCCGGCGGCGATCCGTATCCAGCCATGTTCGGCAAACCCGATTCGAAATTGCTCGATGAACTGGTTCAAAAAACCGCTGCCTATTTCCGCCAGCGCGAACAGGCCCTTTTGGAAAGCTGAAGCCGATTTTGACTTTCCCATCGGAGGATTAGTGATCCTGTTTGGCTTTTTCTAAAATTGCGGTCAGTTCGCGGACAATGTCGGGCTTCTCGAGCCAGAGGTTGTGCTGCTCCTTTGGATCGGTATCAAGATTGTAGAGCTGGCCGTGCGGGCCGTTAGGCTGTCTCTGCACTACCGCCGGCACCGAGAATCCGCAGGAACCTAAGAAAGGTACATATTTCCACTTGCCCTTGCGAACCACAGGTACGTCTCGCGAGGCCTGCACGATCATCGTTTCCCGCAGCGTTTTTTGCATTTTTGGATCTGAGAACAGCGGCAGGATATTGATACTGTCAGTCATTGCTTTTGGTTTTCGAGTCCCCAGCATCGCACAGAACGTTGCCGCCATGTCCGTTTGGCAGATCATCTGGTCGCATACCGCCCCCGATGGCACTGTGCCGGGCCAATGGACGATAAACGGGATTCGGGTGCCGCCCTCATAGGCATCGCCTTTTTGACCTCGCCATGGGCCGCTCGAGTGATGGCCGTTATATGATTTATCGGGTGCGGTCGCGCCGTTATCCGAAGTGACGATGATCAGGGTATTTTCGAATACGCCTTTTCGCTTGAGGGTATCGACGATCTGGCCGACGATGTCATCGAATTCGTGGACAAAATCGCCGTAGATGCCGGCCTTACTGGTGCCGCGGAATTTCGGATGCGGCGTCCACGGGTGGTGTGTGTTGCTGGTCGGCAGGTACAAAAAGAACGGCTTCTCGCAGTTTCGCTCGATAAATTCAACACCCTTTTCCAAAAGCGTCATCCCGATCTCTTCATGTACTCGCTTTGGCGGATTAGGCTGAACATCTGAAAATACAAATGGCCGAATATCTTCATCCGGATCTTTATCGACGACCCGATGGTTCTCGACATAGACAAACGGCGGCCAGTTGTTGCTGACCGGGATGCCGAAATAATAGTCGAATCCGACCTCGAGCGGCCCGGGTTTGAGTTCGCCGTTGTAATCCGGCCGCACGTCGCCAAAGCCGAGGTGCCACTTGCCGATACAGGCGGTTCGATAGCCCTGTGTTTTTAATACTGATGCCACAGTCGGCCTATCTGTCTCGATGATCAGCGGGTCACGCGACCAGACGTTGACGTCGTTGGGTTTGTTGAGCCGCCACGGATAGCGCCCGGTCAGCAGGCCGTAACGCGAGGGGGTGCAGACGGCCGAAGCGCTGTGCGCATCGGTAAAGCGGATGCCGCCGCCGGCCAGCGCGTCGATATTCGGTGTTGCGATTTTCTCGGCACCGTAGCAGCCCAGGTCGCCATAGCCCAGATCGTCGGCATAGATCAGGACGATATTCGGCTTTGTGCGGGTTGCGGTATTTTTGCGGGCGAACCCGTTTCCGCAGCCGCCGGCGATCATGGCGAGGCCGCAGGCGCCTGCTGCTTTTAAGAATGCCCGTCGTTGCATATCGGTTTTCCTTTATGATTCGTTTGCTCGATTGTAACGATTGTGCTGTTTCATTCAAGCTCGTTCGACACCGATTCACCCTGTTTTTTTGGACACGGGTTAACGCTGATTTACACTGTTTCATTATTTACCTTTTTCAAGAATTTGTAAATTGCCTATCTTGACGAAGGTGCTCAAGCAAGGTGCTCATAAGGTGCTCAAACATTGCCTGAAAATCCTCATTTTTGGCTCAAAAACGGTAAGGTGCTCAAGGTGCTCAAGGTGGCCAAGGGGCGCGGCCGTCGGCCGCAGTGAGTAGTGAATTGTGAGTAGTGAGTAGCATTGTTGAGGCCCTTCGGGCGATTGATTTGATTTTCGGCCGCAGTGAGTAGTGAATGGTGAGTAGTGAGTAGAATACCGTAAAGCGGTTGTGGTTGCGCGGCGCGTATCGGTTGCGGTTGGCGGACGGTCGGGGCCTTGCATCCATCCCAAAATTCCGCGCAAAAAACATCGTTTTCGAATCTTTATAAAATTGAAATTAAAAGAATACAGAATTCAGAACACAGAATACAATAGGTTGAATTCGCTTCGCTCATTGCTAATTTAAATCGATCTCTCGGCTGTGCTCGAGATGACATTCTGTCTCGCTCTGAGGGTTTTGGTCCCTCAACTTGATGCGTATTATACCATATTATTTCAAAAAGTCAAGTTTTTTGCGGTTTTTTTGCCCAGTTTCTGCGTTACACGGCCTTTCACAATGCTCACAGTATTACAATACA
>CAZFDE010000074.1:0-5108 GCA_964517795.1 uncultured Pirellulales bacterium
ATGCAGTAAATATAGTTATATTAATTACGTCTCAAGTTAATGGGACAGTACTGAATTTTTTTAAATTATTTTAATAAAAGCATTAAACCCATTTAAGTTGCTTTAATGACAGAGCTTGCATATTTAAATAAAATCCTGATAATAGAGATTAAAAGAAATCCTGATTTATTCAGATGGGAGGCATGATGTCGTTTTTTGAGTCAGGCTGGTTTTTGTACGGTGTGCTGCCGGGGCTGATCTTTCTGGCCCGCGTGGTGGATGTAACAATCGGAACACTGCGGGTGATTCTGCTGTCGCGCGGACATAAGGGGCTCGCTCCGCTATTGGGTTTTTTTGAGGTCCTTATCTGGATCATTGTGATCGGAAAAATCATGCAGAACCTGGACAACTGGGTGTGTTATATCGGCTACGCCGGCGGTTTTGCGCTCGGTAATTATGTCGGGATCTGTATCGAGGAAAAACTGGCGATCGGCACAATGCTCATCCGGATCATTACTCAAAAAGATGCATCGGCTCTGATCGAAAAACTCAAGGCCCGAAATTTCGGGGTGACCCGCATCCCCGCCAAAGGCGCCAAAGGCGCGGTCGATGTGATCTATATTGTAGTCAAACGAGGCAACTCATACGATGTGCTGGAGATGATCGAGCAATTCAATCCGAAAGCATTCTATTCGATTGAGGATATACGTTTTGTCAAGGAAGGGATATTCCCGGCGCCGCGACCGTTCTGGGGTGTGGATCGACTCAAGTGGCTGGGATTCTACCGCAAAGGCAAATAAGGAATCGAACCATGGCCAAAACAAATCATCGCAGTTCAAAAAAAGCAGGGTTGCCGCCCGGGACCTTGATGTATGTCGGCAAACAGCGGGATGAAAAGGTCAAATTGTCTTTGATCGATTATAATCCGGTTCAGTTCCAGGAAAAACCAATTGAATCTGTGGACAAGGCGTTCGGATTCGAAAAGACCGACACGGTTACATGGATCAATATCGACGGGATCCACGAGGTCGATACCATCGAGAAACTCGGGCAGGCGTATGATCTGCATCCACTGATCCTCGAAGACATTCTCAACACCACCCAGCGGCCCAAATGCGACGATTATGAGCAGTATTTTTTCGTGGTCATTAAAATGCTCACCTACGATGAAGCTTCGCAGACCATCCAAGCGGAGCAGGTCAGCATGATTATCAGTAAAAATGTGGTAATCTCTTTCCAGGAGCGCCCGGGCGATGTGTTCGAGCATATTCGCGACCGGATCCGCACGAATAAAGGCCGCATTCGAAAAGAAGGGGCCGATTATCTGGCGTATGCCCTGATCGATGCCGTTGTCGATTATTATTTTGTGATCCTGGAAAAGATTTCTGATCGCGTTGAATCCCTTGGGGAGGAACTTTCGGACGATCCCGACGAAAAAGTCCTGCGACAGATCCACCTGCTACGGCGGGAGCTGATCGCGCTTCGCAAATCGGTCTGGCCGCTGCGGGAAGTGATCAACGGTTTACAAAAAAGTGAGTCGAAATTGATTCAGAAAAATACCGGCATTTATCTCCGCGATGTTTATGACCATACGATCCAGGTGATCGATACGATCGAAAATTTGCGGGATGTGATCAGCGGGATGCTGGATTTGTACATGTCGGTGATCAGCAATAAGATGAATGCGGTGATGAAAGTGCTGACGATCATTGCGACGATTTTTATTCCGCTGACCTTTATCGCGGGGATCTACGGGATGAATTTCGAGTTTATGCCGGAATTGCGACTGCGGTGGGCTTATCCGGCAGTCTTAGTGCTGATGCTGGCGGTTGCCGGCGGGATGATCGTGTATTTTAAACGTAAAAAATGGTTTTGATCTTGCATTGATAAAAACCGCATGATTGTTATGCTTTTTGATGCGCAGGGAGATTGAACATTTGTTTTATCGCATGTTCAATCTGTTGGGGGGTGCAGGCCATTAAACGATCCCGATTTCCAGGCTGGGCCATGGTTATAGCGATACACCGAAAAATATTCAAGAGCACTTCGCCCTGCTGTTCGGGGCATAAGACCACGAAAATAAATCGAGTGGCTTTGCCGTCGGGACTATTCCAGTCAATGCCTCCGCTGCTCCGGGCAAATGCGATCACCGGCTCTTTAAGGCCGGCCAGGCGACAGTGCGGGATAGCAACGCCCTCTTCAATCCCCGTGCCCAGCAGTTTTTCTCGACGGATGAGGGTGTCGCAGATATCCGTTACGGCCAGGGTTGGGTGATGTTTGCTAATCGCCGCGGCCATCTGTTCGATCGCTTCGTATTTATTCTGAACGTTCAGGTCAATCAGTGATTCATCGATTATGAAATAGCGATCGACACTTTCTTCTCGTTTCTTTCTGATCGCCTGATGCATCCACGGCCCTAATGTCATGGAAGACAAAACGGCCCCGAAGATGATCGAGACAAAGACCGGTTCGGTAATCAAGCCATACTCGAGGGCCAGGATACTGACGACGATCTGCATTTCACCGCCGGGGGTATGGGCAATCGCAATCAAATAACGATTTGCGCGGGATTGTTTGGTGAATCGCGTTCCAATCCAGGCGCCCAGGAAACGGCCGCCGACACCAATGATGAAAATGAATGCTGTCAGGAACAAATCGAAGTTTTGGAAAAAATCGATCTTCAGGCCGATCGCGGCGAAAAACAGCGGGATAAAAATTGCGTGTACCATTTGGGAGATAACGCTACGTGTTTTTTCGGGCAGTGCGGCCGCTTCACCGGCCATCATGCCGGCGATGAAAAAACCAAACAGGGCATGGATACCGATCCGGACGGTAATCGCGCCGCACAATATCCCCAACAGACTGACGAATGTCAGGGAGGTTCCCGGTTCGGGCAGTTTTTTTCGGTGGATGACTTTGATGGTGTGGTTGGTGAACCGGCGGCCGACGGTCAAACATACCAATGTAAATGCGATTGTCATGACTAAAATCAGGACAACCGTTGTCAGTTCGATACTGCCCTGGGTCACAAACCCCAGCACCAGTGTAAAAATAACCCACCCGAGAATATCGTTCAGCGACAGGGCGCACATAATTAAAAAGCCCAATTCGGTCTTATAGAGATTCAGTGATCCGAGCACGCGGGCGGTGACCGGCAACGCGCTGATGGTCATGATCGTGGCAATAAAGACGCAAAACAGCAGCCGCTGGTCCGGATCGCCCATATATTTTTGGGAAAGGAACAGACACGGGACAAAGGCAATGATCATGGGCAGAATCACATCGGTAATGGAAATTTTCATGGCATCGCCCCGCTGGCGCCAGGCACTGGAAAAATCCATTTCCAGGCCGCTGTTGAGCAGGAAAAACAGGATGCCGAACCACGCCACCGTTTCGAGCATATTCTGCTGAATCAGGTCGGCGGGGAACAGATATGTATAGACCGCCGGCACGTAACGGCCGAGGATCGTCGGACCGACCAATACACCCACCAGGATTTCCGCGGTAATCGAGGGCTGGTTAAAGCGGCGAAAGACCTCCCCCAGTCCGCGCGCCAGGCCCAGCAGAACAAATACCTGCAGCAGAAACAGGAAAATATGTTCTTCGTTCAGATAGTGTACTGTTTCCATCGTCAATCACCTTGGATTGGGTTTATTATAACAATTCAGCGGAACAGGGAAATGTTTTTTCAGATTATTGCAATTTTGGGCTAATCACCGATAATAGAGGCGAAAGTATTTTGCTGCCGTAATTGTTAAGGACAGGCTTTCAAGTTTATGGATACGTTTGGCTGGACCATTCTATTTATCGCACTGGCGACGTTTATCGGTGCGTTTATTCGGGGACGCTTGCGGGATAAATGTGTTCGTGACTTCAACACCTTTATGGTCACGCTCGAAGAGACCAACAACAAGACGATCTGGGGCCGGCTCCGCGTCGAATCGACGGGGATTGAACTGGTCTATGATAAACCCTATCTGGATAAAGACGGGCATGAAGAAACCAGCTACCTGCTTTATAAACATGAGTATCCCGTCATTCAGGCATTGATTCGTTTTCACAATCGACTCGGTCCCGATCAGCAGCAAAAACGCCAGGCATCGCTCGACCGGACGTGCCACCCGAACTTTTTACGGCGAAGCCGCCGCAAACTGGCGAATATTTTTAAGACCGTGCGCGATTCGCTGGTGGAAGTATCCAATGTACTTCTGAGCCGGGTCAAAAAGGCGCCCGGACTCGGTTCGACGCTGGCAACTCAGGACAAATATGTCAATCAGATGAAACAGGATGTATTCGGCGCGTTTGGAACCTCTTATGAGCCGATGCTGGAACGGTATATCGGTCATAAGGTAATCCTGGAACTGATTAAAGGCGATAACGTGCTTGAATACTGCGGGGTTTTGAAGGATTATACGGCGGAATTCGTGGAAGTAATGGATGTGGATTATCAGTGCAGCGCATCGGAACCGATAGAAAAAGCCGATCTGGTTGTGCTTCGTAAATACGGAATCGTTCGCCATTGCGGAGAATAAGATGAACAAATTAAAGACACCGTCACAAAGTGCCGTTGAGAGTCGATATATTTTGATGCCGGACCAGGCGAATCCGCAGGGGACGGCCTTTGGCGGGACGATTGTCGGCTGGATGGACCTGACGGCCGCGATGGCCGCCCAGCGACATGCCGAAAAAGAAGTCGTTACCGCGGCCGTCGATTCGATCACCTTCGAAGCCCCGATCCATATCGGCGATCATGTGATTATTCAGGCATGCGTGAATTATGTCGGACGCACCAGCATGGAGGTCGGTGTGCGCGTCAGCCGGGAAGATCCTTACAGCGGAAAACAGACGGTTGCAACGACCGCTCATTTTACATTTGTCGCATTAGATCAAAATAAGAAGCCGTCACCGGTACCGGCTCTGAGCCCGCAAACACCGCTGGAAAAGAAACGGTATGCCAGCGCTGAGAAACGCGCAGTTCAGCGCAAAAAGAAAGCCTGAGGGATTATCAGGCTTTTTCTTCGTTCGATACAGATGTACTGTGCGGATATTGAGTGATTTACGGATTAACAACCTTTTCCGCCGTACATCCGCCCTGAGTCTTTTTTGCCCCGCAGCATTTTGAGGGATCG
>CAZFDE010000074.1:5208-12944 GCA_964517795.1 uncultured Pirellulales bacterium
CCGCAGCATTTTGAGGGATCGCTCGAACAGCATTTCTTCGCATCCTCGGCGGAACATGTCTTGGCACATTCGGTCGAACACTTTTTCGCCATGCCGCAACATTTCGACGGATCGCTGGAGCAGCATTTCGAAGCATGGTCTCCGTGACAGCCCATCATCATCGTTAATCCCAGCAGCGCAACAATAACGACGGCCGAAATCCACATTCTTTTGTTCTTCATTGGTTCTCCTTCAAAATTAAAGTTCAAATTTCTCAAATTATATTTTTAACATTTTGTTATACAGCCATTTTAAAGAATCAGTTCTAAAATACACTAAAAAAGTATGATTTTTTTACAGATCTATTCACAGTAAGCCATAGGGGTTTCATAGGTTTCGTTTTGGCGATCAATCTTGGCCCTTGGCCCAATTTTGCTATCGACGGTTTAACTGTTTATTTTGACTTATCTTAGCAACGTCATAAAATTGCTTCATATCGCATGGATTGCGAATGAATATTTTTCTATCTTTGCACTTGACGAGGCCGGCATATACTCGATAATGAGAAGCCAAATGGATAACGTTCCGGCCGTTTAGGGATTTGACGGGCGGGCTGTGCGATTAGGAAAACGTGAAAGGAGGCCGTTATGGCAAGGGCATTAATTATTGGGCTGTTAACCACAGGGGCAATTCTATTGACCGGTTGCGGAGGCATCGATACGGGTCGTTCGCAGTTGATCCCGCCGCAGGTCAAAGACACAATGGGTGCCACAACCGCACCGCAGGACATGTCGGAAGCCGATATCATCGAAAAACTGACGCTCGACCGGCAGGCATACATTCGCGATCTCAAGATGCTGGCCGCGTATTATGCCAAGATCGGCAATAACATCAAATGGACCTGGGTCAACAATGAGTTGGAGGCCGTCCGGACGATTCCGCAGTATAACTATATTATCGGGGCGATGGTGGCCGGGCCGGATCTGAGCGCGACGACATCCATTACCGAAGCCGATTATATGTATGACGATGCGCTGCGGACCGAAGCGCGGGCCAGAGAATTGCTGGTGGTTAAAGATAACGACTTGCTTCGGGTTGCTTTGGCCAAGTATAACCAGTTAATCCGCAAACACCCGGCCAGCGACAAGATCGACGATGCGGCGTACAAAGCGGCCGGCATTTATGAGGATTTTAAGGATTACACACTGGCGTTGCTGTATTATCAGCGGGCATATCAGTGGAATCCGGATTTCAGTAAGCCGGCACGATTCAAACGGGCCTATATCATGGACAATCACTACAGCCGCCGGGCGGAAGCACTGGAACTGTATCGAGAAAGTATCGCCAAGGAACGGCTTTCGGAACAACAACGCGGTTATGCACAACGCCGGATCAACCAACTCACCACAAGCGGTGAGCCGATCGTGGACGGTCAATAACCGGCCGTGTCAATCGGAAATTAAAATCAATAGGCCTGGCGATACGTCAGGCCTTTTTTATTCATGGATCAATCGATCGATCACATTGTTTACGAGTATATGCAAGCCGAAAGGTTAATCGGGCCGCAGGAGAGACTTGTCCTGGCAGTTTCCGGCGGCGCCGATTCAATGGCCCTGCTTTATCTGTTTGCCGGATTTCGAAAACAGCATCGACTGGAGAATCCCATGTTCTGTGCGCATATCGATCATCATCTGCGCGGTCAAGACAGCGACAGGGACCGACAATTTGTGGTCGCGCAGGCACATTTATTGGATTTCGAAGTTATCACACGCGATGTATATGTTCGCGATCATGCGAAAAATCACAAGCTGTCGATTGAAACGGCCGCACGGCAGCTTCGACTTGAGGCCCTGTCTCAAATCGCCACGGAAAATCAATGCAGTAAAATCATCACCGCCCATCACATGGACGATAATGTCGAAACGATCGTCCAGCGACTGGTTCGCGGAACCGGTTTTCGGGGGCTGTGCGGCATCCGGCCGATGCACCGATTCGATCATGGGATTTGTTATGTCCGTCCATTGCTGTGCCTGAGACGGGAGCAAATTGAAGCATACTTAAATCAGCAAGAAATTGATTTTCGTGAAGACATCACTAACCGGGACCTGCGGTTTCGAAGGAATTTTATCCGCCATCGACTAATCCCGCAATACCGTTGTCAATGCGATGAGGATCCGGTCATTCTAATGAATGAACTGGCCCAAGCCATGCGCGGCTTTTCCGGACGGATTATCGCTGAAGCCCGAAACCATTTTAAGCATCTTGCCACTGTTGAAAAAAAGGCAGTGCATCTCAGAACCGAACCGTTCAACCGGCTGCACCCAGAACTGAAGATCGAATTATTGCGAATGGCGCTGCGTCAACTCGGCGTCGGATTGAGAGATTACACGCAGCGGCATTTCGAAAAAATGATCAAAGCGGCCGGCCCGCAGTCGCCAAAACGGCGCATTCAACTGCCACAGGGTGTACGGGCAAAACAAACGGACAAACAGTTGATCCTGAGCTGTCAAACTGAGCAAGCTGAAAAAAAATCCGACCGGACCAAAACGCTGCAGGTTCCGGGTGAAACAGTATTTGGCAATCTTGTTATTCAAGCAGAATTGATAGACCTCGAACAATCCGCCGGCTCAGTGAAAAACGCAAATTCTGATGATGAATGTTTCGATGCCGATCAAATTCAACTACCACTGAACGTTCGGTATCGTCGCCCGGGCGATGCTTTTCGTCCGCTTGGCGTCGATGGAAGCCGCAAGATCGGCAAATTTTTATCCGACTTGAAAATTCCGATGAGTCAGCGGAACAAGGCGTTGATCATCAGTGATGCAGAAAAGATCATTTGGGTGTGTCCCTATCGTATCAGCGAGCAGGCCAAAGTGACCGGCCATACGAAACGGCTTTTGCGGTTGACGCTGCGCGAGCGGTGAATGTGTGTCAATCGCATTCGCCGATCTATTTGACTTCGATGATCGCGCTGTCCGGGCTGATTCGCCCCCAGTAATCGACCGCACGAATTCGATAAAAGCCCTTAACGGTGTCGGCCACGTGCATGAACGCCCCGCTGATCAGATCGGGCGTATTGATGCGTTTATATAGGCCCTGTTTTTCACGACTGTAAAGCACTTCATAAGATCGGATCGTGTTATTCTCGAGCACATCCCAGATCAGCAAAATTTGTTCATTCTTATCAGACAGGCCTTTGTATTTTTCAAAACGCAGATTCTGTACTGAAGTTAGGGGAGTTTCGGGTTTATCGCTGAGAATCACCAGACTTACCGCCGGCAGCGGCATATTAAATTGTATTCGGATCATTCCGTTTTCAAGAATGATCTCTTTGGGTTCGTGCAGCATGGTCGGTTCCTGAATATCTCGCATTTGGGCAAAAAGCGCCTGCGCGGGGTCACTCGGGGCGTCGTTCTGTTCCCAACGTTTGAACGGATTCGCACGATAGTCGTCGATTCGGTAATGAACCAGCATCGCTTTGTCAAATGGGATATTACAAACCGTCAGTTCAATCTCTGCCGTTGCCGATGACATGATCTGATCGCGGCTGTGATAGATCAAAACCGCCACCTGGTTGTGGTCGCCAATCGAAGCGATTGCCCCGATATCGCTGGAAATATCGCCGGGGCATTCGACCGCACAGCGTTTGGATCCCAGCAGACCCAGCAGTTCCATGCCGTTGAAGACGGGTTTTTTGATCAATTCGAATTGTTCACGGGCCGGATCTGGCTCGAAGCGGTATTTATCCGACCGATCACCGCTCTGGCCGGCATCGACATTTTTCAGTTCGCCGAATCGTGTCAGCAGTGACCGTTGTCCCCACGTACCGAGAAACGCATTGTCATTACTCAAAATCCCATAGTTGGCATCCATGTTATCGATCAGTTCGATCAAATGCTGATTGATGACCTTGCAGATAAAAGCCGGATAATAGGCCTTGGCCCGCCACGTATGGATCTGGCCCCAGCCGGTCTGCGGATCGCATTCGTTATTGGTAAAAGAAGTGTTTTTGAACTGCGGAAATTTTTTACGGATAAATTCGATGTCTTCTTTTTCCCGCCTGAGCATCCCCATGGATCGCGGATTGAGGTCTTCGACGTGTCCTTTGACGCTTTTGACATGCTCGGAAATAAAATCAATCCGCGTGGGCGATTTACCGGTGAAAACGTTTTTACCGGTTGAACAATGCTCGAGCAGTTTGACCAACAGATCGGAAAGTTTGGTACGCCCCGTCGTTCCCGGTCCGCCGAAGATCAGCTTCTCATCGGCATCGGCCAGGCCGGCACTGCAGGCATCATAGTAATTCATAAAGGCCTTTTCACTTTGCCGCCAGAATCCGATGTTCGGCTCATTCCAGGTTTCGAATATCCACGACCGCACTTCGTTAAGGCCGTATTTGGCGATGTAATGGTTGGCCAGTTCGCACACCAGTCGCCGCCATGCTCGGACCTGCTCGGCGTTTTCATAATTATCAAAATAGCCCTGTGGATTGCCCATGAGTTCGAAAAACGGTTTGAGATTATTTTGGATCAGTACATCAATCGCCCGGTCCAGCAGCGAGAAATCGTATGTGGGATTGTCGGTGTCAAAGCCCTCACCGCGAAGCAGTTCGAGCAAATAATGGATCCGCACATACCGAATCGAGTGATTGGGCATCGCGCCGACGTAGGCCATCTGCTGCTGCATGTCGGCGCTGAGCAAAAGATTTGCCGGGCTGAAACCGGTGCTTTGCCAGATGCGCGGCAGCGGCCGAATATCCTTTGCAGCATCGACGTTAATGGTGACGGTCGGCGGGTGGGCATAGATGACCGCATTAAAAACAACGATCAACAGGATTGCTGCGGTTGAAACAATTCGCTTCATGATGTCTCCCGGTTAAAATCCGTTTTTCTCAGGCAAAAAATCCTTATCCGTAAGACCGACATTGAACTTTAAGTTCTTGAATGCATATCGGCCGATCAGTTTACCTTTTTCGCCGTATGTTTCAACCAAAATCGGGACCACGTTTCTGGAATCGATATAGACCACGCTGCGGGTGGCGATGGACGTGTCCATTTGGCCGGCGATGTCCAGTTTGACACATTTTCGGCCGTCGAATTCGGCCGGCTCGATCGCTCGCATTTCGATCAGCTCTTTGGCGCTGCCCTGCCGATAGAACATCAGCATTTTTTTCATCATTCGCTTGAAACCGAAATCACTGATCGGATAAAGATTCCATTTCAGCGCCCGTTCGCTGGCGGGATCGCTTTTGACCGAGCTGATCCAAAACAATACCCCGGTCGGGTGCGCGATGACCTTGGGATTGTTGGTATCTTCGACGTAAAGGATACGGTCGGCGTCGATCGCGTTTTTTTCCCATCGCATGACGATCGAGAAGGGATTTTCCTTGAATTTGAAATCGATGACCTGTTCGTCCAGCAGCTTGCCGCGGATCCGTTCCTGTTTATACAGCGTGCCGGTATAGTCATGAATATGCTGGTCATAATACGCAATGGCCTTGTTCAGCAGTTGGGGCATGTCGGTTCGGGCCAGTTCGATGATCTTTACGGTCATATCGTTGCCGTCGGGGAAATTGCTGTCGGGCGGCGTTGCGGCCTCGAGATGAAGCCCAAAAACAAGGCTGATCGACCAAATAAATGTTATGCTCACGGATTTCATGGTATCACCTCACACTCTATTATACGAATTCGGCGGCGAAAACCAAAATTTTTGTCGCATTTTCGGTGCT
This sequence comes from uncultured Pirellulales bacterium, assembly GCA_964517795.1. GTDB lineage: Bacteria > Planctomycetota > Phycisphaerae > Sedimentisphaerales > Anaerobacaceae > CAZFDE01. The sequence continues at coordinate 10,916 of CAZFDE010000074.1, forward strand.
TTTGCGGTCTTATGGGGTAGAAAGGGCAAAAAAGGCAGCTATCTTGGAATCGGATGCACAATTGGTTCGAACCGTCCTGCAGGGCGAAACAAAGGCATTTGCCGCATTGGTGGCGCGTTATGAGCGTCCGGTCAAGGCGGCTGTGCTGCAGATCGTGCCCGATATCCATCTGGCCGGCGATATCGCCCAGGATGCCTTCGTCAAGGCCTGGCAGAATCTCGGCAATCTGCAAAAACCGCAGCGGTTCGGGCCGTGGCTGATGACGATTGCTAAACACTGTGCGGTTGATGCGCATCGCAAGCGGGACATTGCGGCCGCACCCGTTGATGAGAATACGCCGGACAAAACCCGGTGCAATGGGCAGCTTGACGAGGATAAACAGCAACTGCTGGCGGCCCTTTCGAAATTGCCGGTCAGTGAAAAACAGGTCGTGATGCTTCGGTATTTTCGTGAACTTACCGTTGCTGAAGTGGCGCAGGCCTGCGGCCGCAGCGTCGGAACCGTTACCAAACAGCTTTCCCGGGCGCATCAACGCCTGCGGAAGATTCTGAAGGAGTCCGATTATGACTTCTGAACATAAAATCGAAACGAAACTTGAACAACTCGGCCGAACGCTGGATACCGACGACACTTTTGTCGCCAAGGTTATGGGTTGCATCGAACAGACCGCCCAAATCCCGGCAAGGCCAAAACACAATATCTGGAGAATAATCATGAACAGCAGAATAACCAAATTCGCCGCCGCCGCGGCAGTAACGCTAATCAGCATTTTATCGTTGACCTTTTTAACCCAAACAGCCGCACCGGTCTATGCCCTGGAACAAACCATTCAGGCCAGCCACAGTATTCGCTACCTGCATACCAAAAATTTCTTCTCATCACATGAAAAACCCATTGAGGCGTGGATTGAGTACGATGTGGCAGGGACCGGTAAAAACTTTCGCATTCAAATGCCTGCCTGGACCGATCCGTGGGGGCATGATGGAGAAAAAATCATGGTATGGAAGGACCACAAAGCACATATGTGGTTGAAAAAGAAAAACATGTATGCCGTGATACAGGATAATGAAATTGCGGATATGGTCTTTAACTCGATCGAGCAGTTTGATCCTAAAACGACTCTCGTCAGTTTACAACAATTGGAATCTGAAGAAAAAGTAACGTTAAATATCGATGTCCCTGAGAATAAAGCCGATCCGATTGTTGTTTCTGCAAGTCATTTTAAGACAGCTGTCGAGGAGATACCCCAAAGCGACTCAAAACGCGGTATGACCCAGTTGTTCAATATGTGGAAAGGTTCTGAGAATGAGATTTCCAAGCTTGTATTGTATATCGATCAGGCGACTAAACTGATAACATCGATCGAGTTTTATGAGCAAAGACAGGATCAGGATCATTTGGTTTGCATGTTTGAATATTACGATTACAATCAACCGATTGCCGCTGAGATGTTTTCGCTCGAAGATGAAATCCCCGATGATGTCATGCGAATCGACCAGACTGCCCGGGATATTGGCTTGGCTCAGGGAGACCTGAGTGACAATGAAATAGCGGTTGAGCTGATTCGCCAATTTCTTCAGGCATTGATCGAACAGGATTATGCCAAAGCCGGTAAACTCTGGGGGGGTGTGCCTGCCGAGCGGATGGAAAAGACATACGGCCGGATCAAATTCATTCGAATCATTACCATCGGCGAACCCCAGCCTCGCCCCGAAATGAACGCCTTGTTCGTCCCCTGTACGATAGAAATAGAAGAAAACGGTACAGTCACCCAATGGCAGCCGAAACATGCTTATGTCCGGAAAGTCCACGGCCAACCGCAAAGATGGGAAATCATCGGCGGATTCCGAGGGATATAAGTTCAAGACTTATAAGTTTTTCAAACAAATATGTCATAAAGGCCGGGGTTGCCCGGCTTTTTTTGTTAAAATGGGGGATTTCGGGGAACAAATTTCGGGCAAATGGTCTATATATATAGGGCTTGCTGAATAAGCCCTGCTTTCCCTTTTTTCCGGTCGCCGGCCAGCTC
>CAZFDE010000075.1:0-12910 GCA_964517795.1 uncultured Pirellulales bacterium
ATCCCGACCCGAAGCCGCGGCCGGCCAACCTGAGCTGGATCAGCGGCGATCAGATCTATATCATTCGCATCAAACCGTCGCTTGAGAATATGAATGATGCCTCGAAATACGAATTTTTTGCCGGCCGCGATGATAAGAGCGAACCGATCTGGACCGGTGATTTCGCAAAAATCAAACCGCTGATCGACTGGAACAACAATTGCGGCTGTGTCACCATGACCTATAACGCGCCGCTGAAAAAATACCTGATGTGTGTAACCGATGGCTGGCCCACGATCGAGCGGATGAATACGTATATCCTCGAATCGGATCACATCACCGGGCCCTGGAAGCTTGTTACATATATGAAGGATTTCGGAGTGCAGGCGTATTTCGTTAATTTCCCAAGTAAGTTTATAAGCACTGATGGCCGAAAAGCGTGGCTGTGTTATTCCGGCAACTTCACCCGAAATCAGCCGACCAATCCGCCCGGCGGCAGATATGCCATGGCGCTGCAGGAAATCAAATTCCTCATGTCTGAATCTTTTATGAATGAAAGGAGTGAAAAGTGAAAATGCGATTTTTAATAACGTTGTTATCAGTGTCGGCGTTTTCAGTTACTTTGGCCAATGCGGAAATAACCCCGAAAGCGGACCCGCAGGCCGTCGAAAAGTGGCAGGACCTGAGAGTCGGCCTGATGATCTCGTGGGGCCCGGTCACCCTGACCGGCAAAGAGATCGGCTGGTCGCGCTACACGCCGCATATCTGTGACTGGCATCCGGTCGAACCCGAGGGCCTGACCCCGATCGAGGTGTACGATAATTTATACAAGCATTGGAACCCGAAAAATTACGACCCGGCCCGTTGGGTTCAACTCTGCAAAGACGCCGGCATGAAATACATGGTATTTATCACCAAGCACATGGACGGCTTTTGCCTGTTCAATACGCAATACACCGATCACAAAATCACCTCGCCGTTGTCGCCGTACGGCAAAGACATTACCCAACAGTTAGCCGACGCCTGCCGACAGGGTGATCTGGATTTCTGTCCCTACTATTGTATCTCCGACTGGTATCATCCGAACTACTGCGACGCCGACCAGAAGCCGTACCTGCAGTATGTCAAAAATCAGACCCGGGAACTGTGCACCAATTACGGCACGATCTCGGTGATGTGGTTCGACAATGCGCCCGGCCGCATGGAAGCGTTCAAGGATCAAATCATCGATATTCATAAAATGGTCTATGACCTTCAGCCCGATGCGATTACTAACGACCGCTTTATTTTGGACGGCGATTATGCCACCGCCGAGCAGCGGGTCGGCGAATTCCGCCAAGAGCCCTGGGAAACCTGCATGACACTTGGTGGTCACTGGTCCTGGAATCCCAACGATAAGATCAAATCATTGAAAGAATGTATCCAGTCGCTGGTTTCAACGGTCGGCTCCAACGGCAATTTCCTGCTGGGTGTCGGCCCGGACCCCAACGGCCGGTTCGAACCCAAAACCGCTCAGCGGCTTCGCGAAATGGGCGAGTGGCTGCAAACCTATGGCCACACCATATACGGCACTCGCGGCGGACCCTATAAGCCGGACTTCTGGTCGGCCTGTACGTATAAAGACAATTCGATTTTCCTTCATATTCTCGACTGGCAGGGACAGGACAAAAAGACCCTGCCGCCGCTGCCATGTAAGATCGAAAAAGCCAAACTGCTCACCGGCGGAAAAGTAACGTTCGAGCAAGACGATCACGCGCTCAAAATCCGTGTCCCCAAATCGGATCAGGATGACATCGATACGATTATCGAACTGACGCTGGACAAACCCGCCATAGAAGTAAAGCTGCTCAATACCATCTTCGGCCCGTTCACGCCCACAAGCGTTCAATATTCATCCTACGACAAGACCAAACAGGACGGCTGGGATTATACCGGCAAGGCCGTCATCGACGACAGTTTCTGGACATACTGGCGATCGTCGCCTAACGACAAAAATCCCTGGCTCGAGATCGAATTCGATCATCCGGTCGAGGTGGACACCATCCGCGTCGTGGAATGTTTTGACTCCCTCAAAAAATATATTTTCTCCTGTGACAGTGACGGAAAATGGGTCAAAATTGCCGATGTCCAAAAGGTTTCTCCGGTCCAAAGCGTTTGTTTTGAGCCGGTCCGAACCCGCAAATTCCGTTTCGAAACACTTGAAGCAGACGGCTTGACGACATTACGTCAATTAATGTTTTTTCTTCGTTATCAACCGCAGCACAAATTAAAAGGGACCAAAAAATGAGAAACTATTTTGTCATACTTTTGCTATTCACGGTTGTTGCAACAGTGGCAGTTGCATCGGATTTTCCGCAAGCGGTCAAGGTCAAACACAGCTTGTCTTATGAGCCGAATCCGCACGGGCCGATCCGGTATCTGCCGTCTCAGTCGCGGGCGGCCTATCCCGAACGGCTGCTCGAAGGCATTCGCGGCTATACCATCGGCATTATTGGGTTAGCCGATGATACGCAGGTCCCGCGGGATGACAGCATTATGTTTTTGCCCAATACAGCCGCTTCTTATGGTATTCATTATCGCCGCGCCGGTGTCCTCTGCCACCGCAAAGCCGTCATGAATGTTCGGATGGAATTGAACTGCCTGGCAACCACGCATTTAGGTCTGCGATATAACAATGAGATAATCGATCTGCGCGGTATCCCGGAAAAATCCATGAAAGTCTTGCCGAACCAGGTCTCATGGCAGCTCGAACACCCGTCCCTTAACCTGCAGATCGATATCGATGTGGTCAGCCCGTTTTCCGTGCCCGCTTACGGCTATATCGCACGGGTCGCCGTGAAAAACAATTCCGATGCCAAAATTGATGTGGACCTGATTAACTGGCTCTATCCCGGTTCCAGTGCCGGTGCGATCACCCTTGAAGGCCAGAAAAATGAATTCCCTTATACGAAAAATGACTCACCGCAGGACAATCAGGTACTCAAACACTATGTGATGGAAGATTCGAACCTGTATCTGCATGACACCAACTATACTGTCCTGGCTGGCTTCGATGGCTACGCCTATGCCATCGGCCAAAATGCCTTGGTTAAACCGCTTCATATCGAAAAGGGAAAAACAGAAACCGCGTATCTGACGATCTTTATTGATTCGCCCGGTTATGATCAAGAAAAGGTCAAAACACAGATCGAAACCTATTTCGCGAAAAATCCCGGCCTGACCGTGGCCACTGCAAAACGAATGACCGAAGATGCGCTGGATACCTATGCCCGTATTGTTGTCAATGGTGATCGCATGTTCCAGATCGCTCGCGGAGACGGCGGCAAAGCTTTCGATGAAAGTGTGGCGAGCGCCCAAAAGGGCGTTTATCGAAATCAGACCGTTTCATTCGAGTTGCCGGATCAAAAAATGCAGGCGTTTGCCAATCTGATCGCCAACGACCTGTTCCCGGGATTGTTCCAGCCGCCCGGTTTCGTCCATGACGCTAAATATGCTGATTACTGGAATTATATTTTCTGCTATCGCCACGTCCACGCCGCCAGTAATTTAGGATTGGAAGATCAGGCCATGGACTACATGCGGCTGCTCTCGGCCAATCAGCTTGATAACGGCCGCATCAGCAGTATCCGCGCCAATTTCTACACACCGGCCCACCCGACCGAATTTGATGCCTCGTATATCGATGCGCTGTACCATTATTATAAATGGACCGGCGATCTCGATGCTGTTCGTGAGGTTTGGGATGTGGTCGTTCGGGCCGCCGAATATATTGACAATCAGCTTGACCAGGATGGTGATTTTCTCTACCGCGACCACCTGCATCAATGGAAAAGCGATTTTGACGATCGCGGCCCCAGCTCCAGTTTCCAAACCTCCATCGTTTGGAAGGCCTATACCGACTTGGCCGAGTTCGCAAACAAATTGGGCGATGACCAGAAAGCAAAGCAGTACACCGAAAAAGCTCAAAATATCCGAAACGCTGCACAAAAGCACTTATGGTCCGATGAAATGGCGATGTTCGGCCCGCGCGGACCGCTGGATATGCTCAGACTGCATCCCCAGTCGCTGGAAGTGGAAATCCCCGTCTGGACGCAATTGCTCGATCCGTATCAGTCCTATGTCATGACCGATTGGTATTTTGCCAATAACAAAGTTGTGGATCCGCAGGGCGGCATCTGGATGTGCGATACGGACTGGTGGCCGGCCGTATGGAGCCAGCATGTCCCCTCGCCCGGCGATTATATGATGCTCGCCTGGGCACGGATGCTGACCGGCTATTTTGATGAAGGATACCGCTGTCTGCAGGCTGTGGCTTCTGGCAGCTTTCGGCATTTCCGCCCGGGTTTTGATTACATGTTTGATGAATACGGCCGACAGGGCGGCGGCGACCCGGCCACCGCACAGGGCGCCTGGACCCGCGCACTGGTCGAAGGGATTTTTGGGATTCGGCCGCATATCGATGAAAACCATATCGTCATCACCCCGCGAACGCCCAAAGGTCTCGGTCATTACACATTCGACAGGCCCGGCCTGAAGATCGAATGCGATTTCACGCAGTTAAACAAAAAAATGACCGTCCAGACGGAAAGCGATATCTATGCGAAATTGCAAATCCCGGTCAAAATGCCGGTCACTGCTGTCCTGCTTGACGGTAAACCCGTTGATTATACCATCGAACGGGCGATGGCACATGGTTTTGTAACGCTGAAAACACAAACCGGTGGCGGAACCGTTGACGTGCAGACCCAGGCCAAGAACTGGCATGTCCGATCACCGCTTTCTGCCCGGCCCGGCGATACGATCGATATCAAAATACAAGGGATCGATTCGTATAAAGTCGATGACCGATTCAGCTTTTTTGATGTGATATCCAAAGACAATGATACGCTAAAACTGAAACTGAAAAAAGCGGCCTGCGGCCGGGCGACGGTCTTTCTGAACTGTCAAAAGAGCAATCTAAAATGGATCGAACCGATCTCACTGTGGACAATGCCTCGGACACTTCGGGAAGTTCAACCGCGAACTGTCATTGATCCGATCGCCGAAGATGCCCGCTTTATGCCCTTGGATATCAGCGATGCCTTTACCGATGACATCCAGACATGTTTTGAACATCAATTTAAGACCGATGCCGTAGACACCGTTTACGGCAAAATCGGTTACTGGTCGATGCCGCCGTTCAGCTTGAAACAGGACATCCCCAAAAAAATCCGCATCCAGGAGGTGCCGTTTGTGCTGGGCCCGATGGGACCGGGCGAGGCCCAAAAGCAAAAAGACCTGATCATGATCTGCAATACCCCGCCCAACAAAATGCCCTCGACCGCAAAATTCCAGTTCGAACCGCAACAACTGCAGAAAATCTATCTGCTGTCGCTGAATATGAATCTGCCGCAGAAATCCTACGTCCCGGCCGTCGAGGTAATTGTTCACTATCAGGATGGTTCCAGCCAAACCACCGAATTGACACCGCCGCTGAATTTCGACAGTTATTATCAGGATTGCGGCATCAATACCGTGGCTTTTCCGGTTCAGACCGAGCCGGTCTATGGCGTAAATGGATCCGTCCCGTGTTTTCGATTTACCCTCGACCAGATGCACCTGACCATGACCGACATCATCTGTGATCCAAATAAACAGGTCGAAGCGATCGAACTCAAAAGTATCGCCACCGAAACCTTCATGGGCCTGGCGGGCATAACCCTTTTACAGGCAGATTAAAATTTCGATTTAGGAGTTTTCAATGAAGCAGATAATTCGATTCGCCATTATTGTGAGTATGATTTCAGTTTTTTGGTTATGTACAGCGGGAATGCAGTCGCCGCATAAGGAAACCATTTGTGAAAAAGCGCCATCTGTAAAGACAATTGAATTTTATATTTCGCCAACCGGCAGCGACACCTATCCCGGCACCAAAGACAAATCTTTTTTAACTCTGGCCAAGGCGCGCGACACAATCCGAAAGCTCAACAACAAATCGAAATGTCCGGTTCCCATAACGGTGAATCTTCTGCAAGGGCGGTATTTTCTGGATGAGACCTTCGAATTGGACCAGCAGGACAGCGGCCAAACCGGCTCACCGGTAATCTATCAGGCCTGTTCCGGACAGCAGGTCATTGTCAGTGGCGGCCGAATTGTAAGCGGTTGGAAGAAACTCACCGACGATCCGCCCGGCACCGATCCCAACGCCAAAGGAAAACTCTGGTATGCCGAAATTGATAAAGATTTTTTCCCGCATTTCTTGTATGTCGAAGGCCAAAAACAAATCCTTGCCCGCTATCCCAACGAAGGTTTCTTCGAAGGTGATACCGGCATCCGGCATTTCGGCGATCCTTCCCCGAAAGGCCAATTGATCAAATTTCCTGACCATGTAAAAAAATACCTCCCGTATCTGCCCTCCAATGGCGATGTCGAGATGTCATGGATCCCGATCATCTGGGCCAACGGTGTCTCAGTCCTGCGCGATTTTAATCTCGAAGAAAATACCGCCCGGCGCCACAGCAAGAACGTCCTCTACAAGGGCAATACCAAATATGACTGGACGCGGGGCAATCGGTTCCGCCTGCAGAATGCCCTGTGTTTTATCGATATGCCCGGCGAATTCGCCGTCGATACCGCCAAAGGGCGAATCTACTATTGGCCGCAGAATGAAAAGGCCTTCAAGTCGGCCGAGGTAATCGTCCCCAAGCTCTACGAACTGGTCAAAATCAAAGGCGGCACCGAAGAAGCCGATGTCGTCCATGATATCCAGTTCAAAGGGATCACGTTTACCCACACCGACCGAATGCCTGAAGATATCTGGCCGGACGAGTGGCTCAAACGCAATTTCGAGAATCCTGATGCCGCACTGTTCATCGAGAACGCCCGAAATATCACCATCGAAGGCTGCAAGGTTATCGATGTTGGCGCCTACGGCATCACACTGAATCACTATGCCCAAAACAATAACATCATTGGCAACGAGATCGCATGGACCGGCTGCGGCGGGATTCAACTCTTCGGCTTTGGCCCTGGCACCAAAGATGTTAATAAAGGCAACCGCATCGTCCGCAATCTCATCCATCACGTCGGCAAGAACGACTACATGCACAGTGCGGCCGTATCGCTCTATCAAAGCGGCGCCAATATCATTAGCCACAACTACATCTACGATTGCCCCTACGCCGGCATCGTTATGGTCGGTGCGTTCTACATGGACCTCAACGATATGCGGCGGGCCAATTGGACCAAAGAGAGCGACAGCCCATACATGCATACTGATGCCTACGGCAGCTTCGAGGCCCAGTACAAGGTTCGCTGGCAGGACTTTCCCGAAGGAACCTATGAAAAATGGCGCGAAGGCACTGGAACGCTTAGCGAGTACCAGTATTTCCAGTATCAGCATTGCCGCGACAATTACGTGGCCTGGAATATTCTTTCGAATTGTCTTAACGGCTTGGCCGACGGCGGGGCACTGTACGCATGGTGCTGCGGCCTGGGCAATATCTGGGAACACAACCTGGTTCGCGACAGCGAAGACAAGACCCTCTATATGGACGATTCGATCTACGGGACCATCCTTCGTGATAACATCTGCTGGGGAATCGGCGGCACGATCAGTAAAGGCAGTAACTATTGGATCGATAACCGTTTCGATTATCCGCAGCGCCCGGCCGGCTACTACAGCCGATTTATGAATATCTACAACCATGTCCAAAAGCAGGGCGGCTGGCCCGGACCCCTTGATCAGAATGTCCCCACCCTCGAGATCCAATACGAAGACGGCAAGATTTTTTACGAGAGCAAAGTGGTATCGATCCGGTCGTTTGTCCAAGATTCTAAAATTCGATACACACTCGACGGCAGTAAGGTGAATCAAAATTCGCCTGTTTATCAACACCCAATAGAAATCACAGATTCCACCGTCGTCAAGGCGGCCGCATTTAAAAAGAATCAGATGCTCGGGGATATGGACACGATTACCTTTACAAAGATTGCCAAACCCATCATCCCCGATGTGCCGGTGCATCAAACACTGTATCTCAATAAGGTGCCGTATGGCTTCACCCGCCAATGGAACCGCTGGATCGCCTATGAATTTGACGATTTCAACGTCAAAGGCAAAAAATATGTGATCGGGATTAACCTGCTGGGTCAGGATCAAATAGCGCTTCAGCTTCGTCCGGATTTCAAACGGTTCGTGGCTATGATCGCGCCCGATGACCTTTCCGATTCACGTTCGCACGTGACTATGGAGATACTCGTCGATGAAAAAATAATCTATGAGTCACCGCAGTTGGTAGCCAATATGACACCAATCCATATTGATGTGCCATTGCCGCAAAATAGTAAAGTAATGATCATTCGGATGAAAAATGCAACGGGAATGTATATGCTGTATTGTGACCTGATCCATCCGGGTTTTATGTTAACCGAATAATTCAAAAGGAGAATCCACGTGAAAAGAAGAATGTTTGTTTTAGTGTTGTTGGTTATACTAACATATCCGCTATATTCAGAGCCCATAAGTTTCTATGTGGCCCCCGATGGCAGCGATGACAATCCGGGTTCACAAGGTAAGCCCTTTGCAACCCTTCAAAAAGCCAAAAACCGGATCCTGCAGATCAAAGCCGACGCCAACGGATTGCCCGGCCCGGTATATGTGTATCTGCGGGGCGGCACCTATCTTCTGGATACGCCGTTTATATTAACCGGCAACGATTGCGGCACCGCAAACGCCCCGATCATCTATACGGCCTGCAAAGACGAAAACGTCTCCATCTTAGGCGGTAAATCCGTCAATGGTTTCAAAAAATTCAAAGGCAATATCCTGAAAGCCGACCTGACATCACAGGGCTTAAAAGATGCTCAATTCGAGCAGCTTTATTATCGCAATAAAGCCATGCCCTGCGCCCGCGTCCCCAACGCCGACCCGCAGAAGCCCTATACCGGCGGCTTTACCTGCACCACTGCGGACACCAACGAAAATACCCGCACCAAACTCGCTTACGATCCCGATATGATCAAACCGCAAAACTGGAAACACCCCGAAAAAGCCGTCGTTGATATCTTCGCCTATCCGTGTTACGGCAATACATTTGCCAAAGTTGGCGGTGTTGATATCCAAAATAACATTCTGCAGCTCGAATCACCGGGAATTCCCGCAACCTGCACAAAGGGTGATCGCTTCTACGTTACAAATGTATTCGAAGAACTCGATGCCCCCGGCGAGTGGTACCATGACGATACGGCCGGCATCCTGTATTTCTACCCGCCTGATTCGCAAAAGCCCGAGAATGTCGAGGTGATGATCCCCGTCGCTCAAAGCTGTATTATTCTGCAAGGGACCCCCGATGAACCGGTCAGCCATATCAGCTTCGAAAAAATAAATATCGGCATCTGTAAAGAAGATGCCGTTGTCATGCGAAACGCGTCCTATTGCACGATCGCGGGCTGCCGCATCAGTAATACCGGCAAAATCGGTATCTCACTGCATGAGAATTGCTCGAATAACCGCATTATCAGCAACGACATCACCCAAACCGGCGGCTGCCCCATCCGTATGATCGGCCGTATCTTCGAACAGCATCGAAACGCCCATAATGTCTTTGCCAATAACCATCTGTATGATTTCGGGACGATTCAGAAAATGGAAACCGGCGGCATCTACCTAATCGGCTCGGGATACAACCATATCGCCAACAATCTCATTCACGATTGCCCCCGCTGGGGCGTCGCGCTGAATGTCTGCAACGACACCACCATCGAATACAACCATATTTACAACGTCAATCACGAAACCGAGGATTCCGGCGCCATCATGACGGTCACCTCCTGGGGCGGCTGGGACAAACATTTCGACCATCAAACCAACGATCACATCCGCGGTAATATCATCCGCTGCAATCTCGTTCATGATACCGGTGGTTACGGCCGCGTGGCCACATGGTTGAAACGCGATGAATTTCAGACAGGAAAATGGCTCAAACCCTATTTCACATGGGGCATCTATCTCGACCTGGCCAGCAGCGGCACCACGGTTTACGGCAACATTGTATATAACACCTTTATGGGCGGATTCATTATCGGCGGCGGCCAGGACAATATCTGCGAAAACAACATCTTCGTCAACAGCCGCCTGTGCCAGATCTATACCTGTAAATGGAGCGACCACTATGCCATGCGCCGAAATCACATCCGCCGAAACATCATCGCCTACAGTGATCCCAACGCCCATCTTTACAGCAATATCTGCCAGCACGGCATTCCCTGGGTGCCATATAATATTGACTACAACAGCAACCTGATATGGAACGACAACCGGCCGATCACCGTCGATATCATGAAAGGTAAACGATACAAATCGCTTCAGGACTGGCAAACAACCGGCATGGATACCGACTCGATCGTTGCCGATCCGATGTTTGTCGATGCCGAAGATCATAACTACCAACTGTCACCCCAAAGCCCGGCCTATACACTCGGCTTCGAACGCATACCAACCGAACGAATAGGCCTCTATAAGGACAAGTACAGAAAATGAAAAAACCCCAGAACACTATTTTGTTAATATCGTTATTACTTTTGTCATTGCCAGCAGTGGCTGATACCGAAATTTATACATGCAAACTCGGCAAGGCCGATTTCAAAGGAACCTATTCCACCGATGGCAGGATTACCTTCGATCAACTGCCCGTCAACGAGTGGGAATTCATGGCCACCGGCACCGGCAAAACGGGGGTAACCATCAGTTATCCCGGCGATATGGTTATCCAGGTCAATCACGCCGACAGTTTTGACCAGGCCGGTCAATGGCGCAGCCTCGGACGTTTGCACATCAGTCTCGGTGCGAATCCGTTTGTCAAACCGGTTTCTTCTCAAATGCAGCACAATCTGCGAACATCTACAATCCAAACAAAGGTCACCACGGCCAATGGCGATGTGCGTGTGGAACTTCGTGCTCATCGGGTCCACGATGTGATTCGCCTGGATGTTTATGACGAACGCCAATGGGCAAACGGCTGGATCCCGCCGGGATTTCAGATCCGTTATGATCGGACCTATAGTCACGCTGAGGATGATCTGGCCGGGGCTTATTTGAGCTGGCATGAAAACGAAACGACGACGGATGAATCGGTCGAATGGCCCGGTATTTCCGGGCGTACATTTGGAACGGCTGTTCTGGTGTATTCTGAAGATGAAATGGTTGGCTGGAAAGCCGGCTTGCTGGAAACCCCGTTTGCAAAACATTATGTCGTCTATATTATTGGATCAGCCGCACCCAATAAGGCCGGTTTCATGGATGACGTAAACAAAAAGATACATTTGGTAAAGCAAACCGATCGTGACGAGTTTATTTCATCGCATGAATCTTGGTGGCGCGATTTCTGGCAGCGCAGTTATTTCAAGCCGGATGATCCGAATGGGTCGTTTACGCGTTTTCAGGCGGCATTTGATATATATCGCTATTATATCGCATGTTGCTCCAGTGCCCAGCGCGATTGGCCGGTCCGTTTTCAAAACGATCTGTTTCGATATCATTTCAGGCGACATGTGTGGTCGGAACTGATGATTCCCGGCGCGGTGGAGCAGTATCAATCACTTTACGGTGCAATGAGAACCGGCGACAAAGATGCATTATTATCCCTGTTCAGATATATCAAGCGACATCTGAAAAAACTAAAGGCAACGAGCGGCACCCCTGAAGGATTTATAATCAATTACGGTGCCCCGGTTCCGAACCCACTGGTTTCGCAAAATGTCAAAAGCGGTCAGAGCATGATGGCGGGCAATATCTGGATAGTGCTGCTGATGGGTGATTATCTTGACATCTGGCAGGATGCGGATTTTGCCCGGGACACATTAAAACCCATGGCCGACGGACTTGTCGGATATCTGGGTGCGATGTTTGAGAAAAATGAAGCAGGGCAATATATCCTGTACCCAACCGCTTGCGGCGAAACATGGCGTGATGTAACCAATTCGGTTGAAGCGGTCGCAGGGCTGAGGGCATTGCTTCCGAGATTAATAACGATTGCCGGCGGATATGGCTGGGACAATAAAGAGGGTTTTCAAAAAACCCTGAATGCAGTACCCGAATTGCCGCGAGGGACGTTAGTCTATGATTTCTGGCAGCATAAAGAGGCGCCGGTTATTATGGATTCGCAGTTATTCACGATTGCTTCGGATGTCTCTAAAGTAAAAGCAATAGAACATCCGTGGAATCCGGGCGTCAAGATGTATGTATCGAACCATCAGATGTGTGAACTTTATACGATCTTCCCGGCCAAGTTGGTCTTAAGAGATGCCAACGATTTGGAAAATGCCAGGAAAACGTATCATAACCGATTCCTCCCTCATGATCGTGCAATGCACGGTTGGTATATGCAGGTTGCCCAGGCGGCGTGTCTTGGGCTTGAGGATGAAGTGATGCAATGGTTCGATCAATATTTTGATCGGATTTATGTTCTCCCCTGTGGGTTAGCGAAAGAGACGGCTGCATATCATCCTGTGGCGAAGGAACTGCCATTGTATCCAAGTATGCAGGGCATGGGGACCGGCGTAATCCCCGTCTTTGAAATGCTGATGCAGGATTATCCCGATGAATTAATCCTGCTGCCATGCTGGCCTCGGGAAACGCCGGTCAAGTTCGTTCTTTTTAGCCCTTTTGCCGGGCGGGTTGAAGTGGATTACAGGCTGAATGAATGTTTGAATGTGACCACAGAACGGCCTATTAAAATAACGATTCCTGAAGAGTTGAGGGGTAAAATTGAGCTTAAAGTAAATAACTGATATTTAAAGAAAACACCAATGATTGATACGCATATGTGAAAGGGATTGGAGATGAAAACAAAGAAGCAAACATGCATTTTAGTTTTTGTATTGCTTGTCATTTGTAATCTAAAGGCCGGGAATACAATAAACACGTGTAAACTTGGGGTGATTGATTTTAATA
>CAZFDE010000076.1:0-12697 GCA_964517795.1 uncultured Pirellulales bacterium
GAGGTCGTCCTCGGCCGCGATCCCGGCGATACCGCGATCGGCGAGCAGATTCGCCATATTCTCCTGAATCCCGAACATGGGGAGATGGACACCCGCACCGAGCTGCTATTGTATATGGCGGCGCGGGCACAGGTCTGGACCGAGAAGATCGCCCCGGCCCTGGCCAAGGGCCAAACGGTAATCCTCGACCGCTGGCTATCGAGCACCTGCGCGTATCAGGGCTATGCCGGCGGATTCGGGATGGAGAAGATCGTCAAGATCGCCACCGATAGTCTTGAGCGAGTGTGGCCGGATTTGACGATTATCCTCGATGTGGACCTCGATA
The DNA here is from genome assembly GCA_964517795.1 of uncultured Pirellulales bacterium. GTDB lineage: Bacteria > Planctomycetota > Phycisphaerae > Sedimentisphaerales > Anaerobacaceae > CAZFDE01. The sequence goes on from CAZFDE010000076.1 coordinate 326, forward strand.
CGGCCGCGACGCGGCTCAAATCGGTCCTCGACCGCATGGAGCAAAAAGGCCGCGATTATCATGCCAGGGTCCGCGAGGGATTCCTCAAACTCGCCGATTCGCAGGATAATATGGCCATCGTCGACGCCGCAGGCGATATCGAGCGTATCCACCAGAAAGTTATCGAACTCGTTGAGCAAAATAGGGGACGTTTACCTATTTATCAATCGTGGCGTAAGGAAAAAAGGTAAACGTCCCCTATTTTGTGGGGATGATGGTGGCGACCATGTTAAACGATATATTCTGTCAGGATCAGGCGGTCGAGCGGCTGCAGAAAGCCCTGCAGGCGGATCGGCTGGCCCATGCGTACATCTTCAGCGGGCCCGAGGGCGTGGGTAAATTCACAACCGCCCGGGCATTCGCCAGGCTGCTGCTATGCGAAAAACCGAAACAGACAAAGGATTTTTCGGATGCCTGCGGGCAGTGCCGCAGTTGTGAGCTGTTGGATGCCGACTCGCACCCCGATTTTATCCATATCTATAAGGAGCTTCGCGAGTTCACCGAGAACGGCAAGGGCAAAGGCCCGCCCGTGGATATGCCGATCGACGTGATCCGTGATTTTTTGATTAAGAAGGCCCCGTCGCGGCCGACGCACAGCAACCGCAAGGTCTTCGTCGTCAGCGAGGCGGAAAAGGTCAATATCCCCTCTCAAAACGCGCTGTTGAAAATACTCGAAGAACCGCCGGCGTTCTGCACAATCATCCTGTTGTGCACGCGGATGGAAAAATTGCTGGCGACGACCAAGTCGCGCTGCCAGACCGTTCGGTTCGGCCCGATCGACGAATCGCACATCATCGCGGCCGTCGAACAGGCCGGTGCTGGCAAACCGGCCGCCCGATTCTATGCCCGGCTCTCGCAGGGCAGCCTCGGTGAGTCGCTGCAATGGGCCCGGCTCGCCGAACACGAGGTCGATATCTACGCGATTAAGCAGGATATCATCCGGCGGCTAGCGAATTTGAAGTATGAAACAACCCTCAAAGAGGCCCAGGCCCTGCAGCAGCACAGCAAGGCCGTCGGCGATGGGTATCTCAAGCTGCTGCCGGGCATCAGTAAGACGGACCTTGGCCGACGCGGCACGCAATTGGTGCTGAACATCGTCGGTTCGGCGTTTATCGACCTGATGAAAGCCGCGTTCAGCGATCCGAAGGACTGGATCAACAGCGACCAGCAGCCGGCGATCCGCCAACTGAGCGGGATTTTCGACAGCGAATCGGCCGCCGAAAAGCTGGCCCAGATCTACCAATCCATGCGATATATCGAAGCAAACGCCAACGAACGGCTGATTTTCGAACAGCTATTGTTAAATATCGCCGATTCTGCTACAATACGTGTTTCGTAATTTTAGGACAGGATCGAGTAGATAACACGATGGCGACAACCGAACCAAAACAGAAACCGTCTCGCAACAAGAAATTCATGCTGGTGCGGCACACCAAGATGAATCTCCTGGATTTTTTCGAGCATAACCAGACCGAAATCCCCAAAACGCAGCAGCGGGTGGTCATCAAGACCGACCGGGGCCTGGAACTGGGCTACCTCGTGGGTCAGTTGACCACCTATCGCGGCGGGCAATTTCGGCTCAGCAATAAACAGGTTCGCGAATATTTTAACAACAGCGAGATCGATTTCTCCGCCCAGAGCGGCGGGCGATTTGTGCGGTTTGCCAATGCCGAAGATATCAGCGAGGAACGCCACCTCGAAAAGATCTCCAAAGAGGAACAGCAGACCTGTGAAAAATTTGCCGCCGACCTGAATCTGGATATGAAAGTGATCGACACCGAACATATTTTCGGCGGCGAGCGGATCATTTTCTATTTTCGGGCCGACGGGCGGGTGGATTTTCGCGAACTGGTCAAACGCTTGGCGCATGAATACCAGACACGGATCGAAATGCGGCAGATCGGCTCGCGCGACGAGGCCAAGATCCTCGGCGATTTCGAAACGTGCGGGCAGCAATGCTGCTGCCAACGCTTTTTGCAGATGCTCAAGCCGGTGAATATGCGAATGGCCAAGATGCAGAAGGCCACGCTTGATCCCTCGAAGATCTCCGGGTATTGCGGTCGGCTCAAGTGCTGTCTGCGCTACGAAGACCAGACGTATCTTGAGCTGAAAAAGAAATTGCCCAAACGCAACACCGAAGTGCAGACCCCGCACGGACGCGGCAAGGTGATCGAGGCCCAGATATTAACCCAACTGGTTGTGGTCGAGCACGAGGATAATACGCGAACCGCCTATAATATCGATGAGATCAAAATCCTCGGCAAACCGAAACAAGAGAAAAAGAAACAAAATCAAAAATCGAAACCGTCTCAAAACAATGCCAACGAAAACGGCGATCATGACGATGGCAGCGAAGATGAAAACGGCAACAATGCCGATGACAATGACGCCGAAGACAATAATAGCAATGACGACGAACAGTAAAAAACAGGACGTTCAATGACACGAAAGATTATTGTAACCTCAGCGCTGCCGTATGCCAACGGGCCGATCCATATCGGCCATCTGGTGGAATATCTGCAGACCGATATATGGGTGCGGTTCCAGAAAAGCTGCGGCAACGAATGCCATTATTTTTGCGCCGACGATACGCACGGTACGGCCATCATGATCAGTGCCAAAAAGCAGAATATTACGCCCGAAGCCCTGATCGAGCGGGTCCATAGCGAGCATGCGAGGGATTTCGAACGTTTTTTTATCGAATTCGATAATTATTACTCCACGCACAGTGATGAAAATCGCCGGCTCAGCGAGGAAATTTTCAACCGGCTTCGCGATAAAGGGTCGATCGTCACCAAGACCATCGAGCAGGCCCATTGCGATCAGTGTAACATGTCCCTTCCCGATCGGTATATCAAGGGCCGCTGCCCCAAGTGCGATACGCCCGATCAATACGGCGATTCCTGCGAAGCCTGCAGCGCGACATATCAGCCGACCGAATTGAAAGATCCGCGCTGTGTCAATTGCGGCTCGACCCCGACGCGCAAAGAAAGCGTGCATTACTTTTTCAAACTGGCGGACTACGAGCAGCCGCTGCGGGATCTGATCGCCAAAGGCTATACCCAGCAGTCGGTGGCGAACAAGCTCGAGGAATGGTTTTCGTCCGGCTTGAGGGATTGGGACATCTCGCGGGACGGGCCGTATTTCGGATTCAATATCCCCGGCGAAGAAGATAAATATTTCTATGTCTGGCTCGATGCGCCGGTCGGTTACATGGCGTCGGCCAAGAATTACTGCGAACAACATAACATGGATTTCCATCAGCTCTGGAACGATCCGAATTTTGAGCTGTATCATTTCATTGGCAAAGACATCATGTATTTTCATGCGCTGTTTTGGCCGGCAATGCTGATGGGCGCCGGGTTCAAAACCGCTAACAAGCTCTTTATCCATGGCTTTTTGACAGTCAACGGTCAGAAGATGAGCAAATCGCGCGGCACGTTTATCAAAGCTCAGACGTATCTGAACCACCTGAATCCCGAATACCTGCGCTATTATTACGCATCGAAGCTGTCCGGCGGCATCGAGGACATCGACCTGAACCTGGAGGATTTTATCAGCCGCATTAATTCCGATCTGGTGGGCAAACTCGCGAATCTCGCGTCGCGCAGCGGACCGATGCTGACCAAGAAGCTCGAAGCCCGATGCAGTTCGCTGGACGAACAGGGGTGGCACCTGATCAAGCAGCTCAAGAGCGGAAAAGACAATATCATCCGGGATTATGAAAACCTTAATTATGCCGGGGTCGTTCGCACCATAACCGCACTGGCAGATACGGCCAACCGATACGTCGAACAAAACCAGCCGTGGGTCACGATCAAAGACGATGCTGAGAAGACCCGCACGACCTTGACGGCCGTGATCAATGCTGTCCGGATCCTCACGATCTACCTGGAGCCGATCGTGCCCGAATTCGCCGGCAAGATCAAACAATTTTTGAATGTCGAGCAATTAAAGTTCACGGATATCGAACAGGTGATCGAAAATCATAGGATCAATCCGTTTGAACGTCTTATTGACCGAATCGAAGAAAGTCAGGTGAATGCCATGATCGACGAAAGCAAAGAATCTCAGGCCGCCGAAGCACCTGCGGAGCAGCCGACCGAACCGCAGCAAGAGGTTACTGCCGCTGAAGAACCGTCTCAGCCGCAACCGGCCGAAGAACCGGTTTCGCAGGACCAGCCGGCCGAGGTCGAACAAGCACAACCGCCGCAAGAGTCACCGGCCCCGGCCCCGAAACCGGCCCAGGTCGAACAAGCACAGCCGCCGCAAGAGCCACCGGCCCCGGCCCAGGAGCAGGAACCTGTACCGCCGCCGCCGCCCATTGCACCGGAATGTACCATTGACGACTTTGCCCGGATCGACTTGCGGATCGCGCGCGTGATCAGCGCCGAATCGGTCGAAGGGGCCGACAAGCTGCTGCGGCTCAAACTCGATCTCGGCAATACCGAAAAACAGGTCCTGGCCGGCATCGCAAAAGGGTACCAGCCCGAGGAGTTGACCGGCAAGATCGTGGTCTGCCTGGCGAACCTCAAGCCGCGAAAAATGAAATTCGGCGTCTCCGAGGGGATGATCCTGGCGGCAGGCACCGGCGGCAAAAATATCTTTATGCTCACGGCCGACAACGGTGTTCATCCCGGCCAGCGAATCAGCTAAATGGTGTCATTCCCGCGTATGCGGGAATCCAGATATACAGATGAAAACATGTTTTTGAACAGGCGCTGATATTTAAAAAAGAATCAATAAATCGATGAAGAAAACACTTGAAGAAATTGCCCGGATCGACGGACGTTACAGTTCCAATGTCATCAAATTCGTCTATGACGGATTGGGCTATACACTCAAGAACTTAGTCGATGAACCAACCCATGTCAGCGGCCAGACGCTCTGTGAAGGGCTGCGGCGACTGGCGATCGAAAAATGGGGACGTCTGGCCAAACTGGTGCTCAATCAGGGCGGGATCAAAACCACACGCGATTTCGGCGAGATCGTTTATATGCTGATCGATCACAAATGGATGAGCGACCAGCCCGGCGACACCATCGACGATTTTAACGATGTTTATGACTTCGAAACGGTTTTCAAACAGGATTTCAAGATCAGCCCGTCAAAATAAAAATCGGCTGATGATATGCTTATAGTATTCACAGCCTTTTTGCAAATCCGCGATCTCAATATATTCATCCGGCTGATGACACAGATGTGATTTTCCCGGCCCAAAGATCACAATCGGCACACCCAGCGGCACAAAGTGCGGACCGTCTGTCGTAAAGTCGACTGCTTTGGTGTCGCTGATCCCGACAGTTTCGCAAAATTCGCAGACAAATGAACTGGCGGTATCGGTTTCCATCGCCTCAACGCTGCGGACAATATCAATTCGAGCATCAAAATCGTCATCATGCATTTTTATATCATCGAGCTTGTTTTTCAGATCGGCAATGATCAGGTCATGTGACTGCCCGGGCAGGGTGCGAATATCCAGTGTGATTGCACATTCGTCGGGCACGACATTGATTGATTTGCCGCCATGGATCGTATTGAGACTGATCGAGTTGGTTCCTAACAGCGGGTGCTGAGGTGCCCGGATGGAATATGATTCGAGGACATCGAGCATTTTTTTCATTTTTCCGATCGCATTGATCCCCAGATGCGGCATCGAGCCGTGTGCGGTCTTGCCCTTCGTCGTGATGCGAAGCCACAGCATCCCGCGATGGGCCGTTACGATGTCGAAATCCGTCGGTTCGCAGATCACCACCCCGGCCGGCGGCGGCAGTTTGCCGGTGATATCCCGCATGAATCGTTTGGCCCCGCTGCTGTCAGTCTCCTCGCCGGCGGCGCCGAGAAAAATAAAATCGCCATTGAGTTTATGACCCGCTTGTAAAATCTCGGTAATCGCAGCCATCACCGCGGCGATCGGGCCTTTCATATCCGCTGCCCCGCGGCCGTAGATCCGCCCGTCGTGTTCACAACCTTCGAACGGCGGATATCTCCATTGGGCCTGCCCGGGATCGACGACATCCAGATGGGCGGCAATGAACAGGGCCTTTTTATGCCCGCTCGAGCCGATATGGACGACTATATTCGCCCGATGATCGCCCCAGCAATCTATGTGGGCATCGATGCCGCGATCGGCCAGGAAATCCTTCAAAACACCGGCCGCCGCCGTTTCGCCGCTATTGATCGTACTTTCGGCCCGGATCAAATTTTTCAACAAGGCTTCCATCGCCGTCGATTATACGACAAAACCCGACTTTTTGAAAAAAACAAATTTTTTCTTGAATCCTCAATCGTTCTGGACCATAATGCATGGTTCTAATTGTCAGACGGATATAAAGGAGTCTCGATGGGTCCGGTATTGAATGCGCTTGTAAAACTGCAAAGTATTGAAAATCGTTTGCGAGCGGTCAAAGGCAAGCTTGCCCGGTGCCGCCGTAATGTCATTCTGCAGGAAAACCAGATCCGTACACTTCAAAATACACTCGAAGCCAAAAAAGAAGAGATTCAGTTGACCCGCGTGCAGGCCGACCGGCTGGAACTGGAACTGAAGACCCGCGATGAAGAGATCGCCAAGCTGCGAACCTCCCTGAACGTGGCCAAGACCAACAAAGAATATGCCGCCATCCTGACCCAGCTCAACACCTCCAAGGCCGACAGTCAGAAAATCGAAACCCAAACCCTCGAACTGCTTAAAGATATTGAAACAGACGAGGCCGAAATCGAGACGATCAAACAGCAGGTCGAACAGGAAAAGCAAAAACTCGACGGCATCCGCCAGGAAACCGAACAGGCGGCCGCCAAACTTGAGCAGGAGATCGCCGACATTCAAAACGAATGGGATGCGCAGGCCAAAGATGTCCCCCCCGAACCCTTGTCGATCTTCAATCGTGTCGCGGAAACATACGACGGCGAAGCGATCGCGGTCGTCGAAAAACAGGATGAGCGGTTCGAGAATTACAGTTGCGGCGGCTGCTTCATGAAAATCACCGCCGAAACGGTCAACCTGTTGATGACCAAGGACGACATCATCCGCTGTCCGAATTGCACGCGGATACTGGTTCTTACCCAAAGTAGCGAAACAGAATAATTAATCCACCATAACACCCATGGCAGGTCGAACAGCAAAAACATTAACCATCTACACCGATGGCGGCAGCAGGGGCAATCCCGGCCCGGCGGCGGGTGGATTCGTCATCCAGGATAAAAACGGCCGGACGCTTACCGGCAAAGCCGTTTATCTGGATGAAACCACCAATAATGTCGCCGAATATACCGGCCTGATCCGGGCACTGCAGGCGGCCGAACCATTCGAACCGGCCGAAATAAAGATATTCAGTGACAGCGAATTGATGGTCAGACAGCTCAACGGTGCCTATAAAGTCAAAAGCCCCAAGATCAAACCGCTTTACCAGGAGGCGATCGCATTGTTAGGGCGGTTCGACCGCTGGTCACTGAAACATGTCATGCGCGAACACAATACCATTGCGGACGGGCTGGTCAATGAGGCGATGGACCGCAAGAAGGATATCGAAATGAAAAAACAAGCACAGGCCAACACAAAGAAAATTCGGCTCGGTGTCCTGTTAAGCGGTGGCGGGCGAACCCTGCTCAATATTCTCGATCAGGTCGAAGCGGGCATACTCAACGCCGAAGTGCCGCTGGTGATCAGTTCGCGTTCGACCGTTAAAGGTGTCGAGCGGGCAAAAAACGCAGGCCTTGACGTCGTCGTGATCCGTAAAAAAGATTATCCTGATATTGACGCGTTCAGCGAAGCACTGGCATCCGCGCTCGACGAGGCAAAAGTCGATCTGGTCATCCAGGCCGGCTGGTTGTGTTTGTGGAAGATCCCGCCGCAATACGAAAATCGGGTAATGAATATTCACCCGGCGCTGCTGCCGAGTTTCGGCGGCCAAGGCATGTGGGGTCATCACGTCCACGAGGCGGTTCTGGCCGCCGGGTGCAAGGTCAGCGGATGCACCGTTCATTTTTGCACCAACGAATACGACAAAGGCCCGATCATCGTCCAACGATGCTGTCCGGTCGCCGAAAATGATGACGCCGATACCCTCGCCGCACGGGTATTCGAACAGGAGTGTATTGCTTATCCGGATGCCATCCGCCTTTTTGCAGATAACAAACTTCAGGTCGAGCAAAATCGGGTAAACATTCTGCCGTAGGACCGTTATGAATCGATATCAAAAACGCATCGTCACCAACATCGTTATCGTATTTACCCTGACCGGCCTGGCCGTGTTTGGCATGATCGTCCTCAAGGATTACATCAATCGGTCCGAAGCGATACTGGCGATGGAAAACATCAATGAAACGATCGCTCAATACCGGCAGCAAAACGGGGCCGTCCCGCCCGAATCCGTCGTCCTTAAGATCAGTCGAGAAGTGCCCGGTTCGCCGAGACTGGGCGGATTCCATTATCGCGCCCGCTGGCTCGATTTCAATCCCGATCCGAACGCGATCCTTGCCTACACCTATAAAAAATATAACAATCCTTTTATCGAAAGCGGTTATGTTGTGATCCGATATGACGGTCAGGTCGAATGGATGGCCGAAACGCCCTTTGAAGAACTGCTGGCATCGCAGCAATCCCCGCTGGAAAAACAGATCACCCAACAATAACTTCCGGTTCGCGAACCGAATTACGAACCGGACTTGGCGACGGCTTTGTCCTCTTCCTGCGGCACCTCGACGTGCTCACCTTCGAACTTGAGGTGCTCTTCGTCCTGCACATCGATCTTGATCAGGTTCTTGTCCTTGAAATCGCCGCGGAGCATCTGCTCGGACATCGGGTCTTCGATATAATGCTCGATCGCTCTTCGAAGCGGCCGTGCACCGAACTCGGGATTGTACCCCTTATCGATGAGGAATTCCTTGGCCTGGTCGGTCAACTCAAGTTTAAGTCCGTGCTCGATAAGCCGTTTGAAGACCTTCGCCAGTTCGTAATCGACAATCGTCTGCAGGTCGTCGCGTGTCAGCGGCTGGAAGACGATCATATCATCGACACGGTTGATGAATTCCGGACGGAAGTGATGTTCCACTTCCTTGTGCAGGAGCTGTTTCATCTTTTCGTAATTTGCCTCGGGTGTTTTCTTGCCGAATCCAAAACCCGACTGATTACGGATCAGATCGGCCCCGATATTACTGGTCATAATCAGGATCACGTTGCGGAAATCGACCGGCCGCCCGAAACTGTCGGTCAGCCGTCCTTCTTCCATGATCTGCAGCAGCATGTTATACACATCGGTATGCGCTTTTTCAATTTCATCCAACAGCAGGACCGCATACGGCCGACGGCGGATCCGCTCGGTGAGCTGACCGCCCTCTTCGTAGCCGACGTACCCGGGCGGGGCGCCGACCAGGCGGCTGACATTGTGCTTCTCCATGAATTCGCTCATGTCGATCTGGATCAGCGAATTCTCGTCACCGAACATAAATTCCGCCAGCGCTCGCGCCAGCAGGGTCTTGCCGACACCACTGGGGCCCAGGAAAATGAAGCACCCCATCGGGCGATTCGGGTCTTTCAGTCCGCTTCGACTGCGGCGGACCGCCTTGGAGACCGTCGTAATCGCCTCGTCCTGAGAAACCACGCGTTTATGCAGCTCGGTTTCCAGCTCCAGCAGCCGCTGGGCCTCTTTTTTCTCCAGCCGGGTCAGCGGCACACCCGTCATCTTACTGACGACTTCGGCAATGACCTCGTCATCCACCACACCGGCCGTTTCTTTGCTCTGTTCGTACCACTTTTTCTGGATCTCGTTCTTTTCGTCCATCAGATGCTGGGCCTTATCCCGCAGCGCAGCGGCCTGCTCGTAATCGGCGTTGCGCACCGCTTCGTCTTTCTCACGCTGCAGATCTTTAATCCGCTCTTCCACATCTTTGAGGTCCGGCGGCGGCGTCATATTCTTGAGCCGGATACGCGCACCGGCTTCATCCATCACATCGATGGCTTTATCCGGTAAACACCGGCCGCTAATATACCGCGACGACAATTCGATTGCCTGGAACAGCGCCTCGTCGGTAAAGCGAACACCGTGGTGAGCCTCGTATCGGTCCTGCAGACCCCGCAGAATTTCGAGCGTGTCGTCTTTGGACGGCGGTTCGACGATGATCGTCTGGAAACGCCGTTCCAGCGCGCCGTCCTTTTCAATGTGCTTGCGGTACTCGTCCATTGTGGTCGCGCCGATACACTGCACCTCGCCGCGGGCCAGGGCGGGCTTGAGCACGTTGGAGGCGTCGATGGCCCCTTCGGCCCCGCCGGCACCGACCAGCGTATGCAATTCGTCAATGAACAGCACGACTGTTTTGACCCGACGCACTTCGTTGATCACCGCCTTGATGCGTTCCTCGAACTGGCCGCGGTACTTGGTCCCGGCCACCATCATCGCCAGATCCAGCACGACAATGCGTTTCTCCTTGAGAATCTCGGGGACCTGTTTGTTGATGATCTGCTGACTCAATCCTTCGACAATTGCGGTCTTACCCACACCGGCTTCGCCCAGCAGCACCGGATTATTCTTGGTCCGACGACAGAGGATCTGGATCAGCCGCTCGATCTCATTCTTGCGGCCGATAACCGGGTCCAGCTCGTCGTTGGCCGCCAGTTCCGTCAGGTCGCGCCCGAAGCTGTCCAGGGCCGGGGTTTTGCTCTTGGTTTTGCGGGCCGCACCGGCCGGCGCACCGCCCATCTTCATCCCGATATCGCTGGGCTCGACATCGCTGCCGGCACCCAACAGATTCAATACCTCCTGGCGAACATCCTCGAGCTTCAGACCCAGATTCATCAGGACCTGGGCCGCAATCCCCTCGCTTTCACGCAGAAGACCCAGCAGCAAATGCTCGGTCCCAACGTAATTATGATTGAGCGAACGGGCCTCTTCGATCGCATACTCGAAAACCTTCTTGGCTTTGGGTGTCTGCGGCAATTTACCCATCGTCACGGTGTCCGGGCCGCTCTTGACCAGCTTTTCCACTTCCAGCCGAAGCTTCTTGATATCGACATCGAGATTTTTCAGAACCTGGGCGCCCACGCCAGTACCTTCCTTGACCAGGCCCAGCAGGATATGCTCGGTTCCGATAAATTCGTGATTAAAACGCTGGGCTTCCTGGTTCGCCAGCGCCATGACTTTTCGCGCTCTGTCTGTGAATCGTTCGAACATCTTAAGTTTATCTCCTTATTGATCTAACGGCCAAAATCGCCGTTCGTTCTCATTATATCGTCATCCAATACCCTGTCAAACCACACGAAATAAGTAAAAACCCAACATCCGGGCGGGTTTTTGCTCATTTACATATATGTCCGATATGCGCTTTATGTTCATCGCACCGAAGCGATGCGGACATACCAACCGATGCTGATGTATCGACAAAAAAACCGGGCAACTTTCCTGATAAGTGGCCAAAAATCCCGATTTTATGACCAAAAACTGACGCTAAAAATACGCCGCCGTCGGAGCGATTTTCATCAAAATAAGGTTTTTTATAAAATTCGGTGTAATTTTTTTGATATTCCTGCGTCTATAAGATAAATAGAACGCATGGAGCGGTAACCAATAACACGATTGAGTGCGAAGGAGAATTAAAATGTCAAATGCCGTAAAACGAACAATCACATTAGCAGTCATTCCGCTCATCTTATTATCTTCGGTGTGCTGGGCGGCCGAATCCGCGGAAAACACGGATATCGTATCGGGCCTGATCCCGGCCGATGCGATGCTGGTGCTGCGAATCAATCAATTCCAGGACGCGATGCAGCGGATCGATCAATTTGTTTCCACCGAGCAGACCGCCATGTTTGCCCCCTCGATGATGCTGTATTCGCAGATCGGCATGACGCTGGGCAATCCGCAGATGACCGGGCTGGATATGAAGTCCGATGCGGCCATATTTATGACCGTAACCCAAACCGGACCGGTCGTGGGTATCCTGTTTCCCGTATCCAATTACCAGATGCTGATCTCCAACTGCACGACCTGTCATAATGTGGATGCCAATGATGTGGCCTTTATCATAAGCCCCGCGGGATTCGAGATGATCATGACGCCCGTTAAAAGTTTTGCCCTGTGCATGATGAAGAACACCGCCAAAGATTATCAGAACCTCTTAAAACTCAAAACCGACATCGACGTCGGCCAGGCCAAAACGTTCGACAGCGTCCTGGCCGCCGAATTGAAAGAACCCGCCCGGACCAAGCCGATCTGGTTCTATATCAATATGCCGGACGTCTGGTCGCAGTACGGTATGCTGGCAACCGGCCAGATCCAGGCCATGTCCGCGGCCGTGAAAAACGCCCCGACCCCAAGTCCCGTCAATTTTGAAAAGCTGATG
>CAZFDE010000077.1:0-12636 GCA_964517795.1 uncultured Pirellulales bacterium
GGGGCCAAGGGGCGCATGAGGTCAGTTTTGAGTCGTGAGTTTTGAGTTTTTAGTTGCATGTGGAAAATCCGAAATACGAAAAGTAAAGCGGTTGCGGTTGCGCGGCGCGTATCGGTTGCGTTGGACGGTTGTCGTCCTTGGGCGCGGCCGTTGGCCGCAGTGAGTAGTGAGTAGTGAGTAGTGAGTAGATTATGGAATTCGCTTCGCTCATAGTTTTTCCTTATGTTCATGGGGGCCAACGGGGTCAAGGCCCGCAAGGCTAGTTTTGAGTCGTGAGTTTTGAGTTTTCCTTTGACATGAATTCACACTGCATTTTTTTGACATGGGATTAACACGGTTTCATTTTTTATCTTGTTGGCCGCGTCCGAACTGAAAGGTTCAAAGTTGAAAGTAAAAGCCAAAACTTAAAAGGTAAAACTGTGGCGGCCGCTACGCGGCGTTTATTTCTAATCGATCTCTCGACTGCGCTCGAGATGACGTCTGTCTCGCTCTAAGACGGTGTATATTATACCATATTTCAGAAAAAAGTCAAGTTTTTTGCGGTTCTTTTGTGCGTCTGCGGCGTTTGCTTCCGCCTCGCCACGTCCTCGAAGTATTTCAATACGTCTGCGGTTGGCGGACAGGTCGTCGAGTTAAAAAAGAGAGAAGACACAAGAAAAGAAACCAGTTGGGCAGGGATTCGAAATTTGAAAATCAAATAACCGGGAAATTCAATTGTTTAAGGTAATTGAAGGTTGGATCGTAATATTTCGGTAAGCGTGTTAAATCTTGCTCATCTCCTTCTGGGACAACAATGACCATTCCTTGACGTGCTCGGGTAAGTAAAACGCGATAAGCATTCTTTTGGTACAATTTACGTTCCTCTTTTTTTATCCGATTCCAACGTTTACCTCTAAATGACCAATGCTCCCACCCATTTGGGCCGCAACGAAAATCTGCATCCCATGTTACACAGACCCAGTCCAACTCTAAACCTTGTATATGAAACTCCGTCGCCACATCTTCAAGATAATATGAAGATCGCACATCATCTTTACCATTAAGAAACCAATGTATAGGTTTTACTGGTGATTTTACAAATATACAATTTGGCTTTAAACGTTCGGCTTGCGAAGATACTACAATGCCATAACGTTCAGAACCGCGGGCTTGTTGCTTTAACCATTGTTTGGCACGGCGCATACTTCGGGTGATGACTATCGGATATTTATCTTTTATTTTTTCTAATGTGCGCTGTGCATTTTCAATATCAAAGTCAAGCACTTGTTTAACCAATAAAGAAACATGTTCTGCGCGGAATGAACGCATTGATACCGCAAGATGTAAATTGTCTTTATAAAATACATTGGGATGTGAATCTAATTTTTCAAGTGCGACTCCTGCAGCATATTCGCTATCAGTAAGGCGTGGAGAAATATAAATGTTCCAATCGGGGTAAGATCGATTTAAAGAATCTATCCATTCACTGATCCCGGCTTCGCCTGTATGAATTTCCTGGCCACCGCCAACCAGACATATGATGACCGCCCAATCTGGATGGCGATCAAGACACGAAATGAGAAAATCGGGCTCTGATTGATTAAAATCTTTTTTCTTTTTCTTCTGTCGCATAAATCGAACCGTTTGTTCTTTATTCCAAGCCCTCTGCGCTTCATCAAATAAAACAACATGATCAATGGGTGGATTGATGTCAATTAAACACTCATCACGAAAATGATGAACGTTTTGGATAAACATTTTCACTTCGCTCATCACTTCCTTTTTTTTGATCTTATTTCCCACCCCTTTTTCTTGAAGGACCCGGTCCCTTGTCAGTGCTTCGCGAAGAATAGCCACTAACGGGCCATTTCCCGAGAGAAAGACGCTATAAAGATCATTCTCTTTATCAATATGATTCGTTGCGATATTCAGACCGACTAACGTCTTTCCGGCACCGGGGACACCTGTTACGAAACAGATTGATTTTTGTGCATTTTCTTTTGTTTGTTTGATGATTGACGAAATGGCTTGTGTTGTCTTTGTCAGATTGATCGCACTTGCATCACTTCGTGATATTTCTGCAACCGAGTGACCGTTATAGAGGGCCATTGCTGCTTCTATAATTGTCGGGGTCGGTGAATATCTTCCGTTTTCCCAATGAATCGGATTAATTTCTTGACTATCTGAAAGGCTTAGAACGTTCTGAATAACTTGTCTAAGCAACTGAGGGTTACATTTAATTGGTAGCAGCATTTTATCTTGTTGAGGTGTTGCTGAAATTACTGTGGCATTATGGGGAGCCTCTGTAGCGATTAAAATAGGGGCGATTATTTTTTCGTGACTGGTTTCATGGAAATTTTTTAAATCTAAGGCATAATCCCAAACTTGATCGATCGCACTGGCATCAAAGCCCTTTGCACCCACTTTAAATTCAAGAACAAATATTACAGATTCTATCAGAAGTACAACATCAATTCGTTTACCCATTCGAGGAACAGAAAATTCGAAATAAGTTTTCCCTTTAAACCCCTGTAAGGCTTTTTGCAATATTTCGATTTCTTCCAACCACGAGTCACGTTGAGATTGAACGAGCGAAAATGCATTATTAAAAGATAGCTTGCCAAGAATTTCCTGTGGCATTAAATCCAAAAAATGTGCGATAGAATCTGAATAAAATGCTCTATCCATGTAATATTCCGGATTATTAAAAAAGGTTAATTCATTTCCAATTCTGCTTGATATACCAGGTCGCAAACCGAAAGTCAAGAAAAGGTTGATTATAACTGCGGTTTTTGGAAGTACGGCCGTGCCTGTCGGGTAGTGAATAAAAATGGTGAGTCGTGAGTAGATTATTGAATTCACTTCGCTCATAATTCGTGGTTCGTGGTTTGGGTCTCGTGACTCGATGATCTGGATTCCCATTTTCATGGGAATGACAAAGGAGTGGCAGGCGAAATGACCGTTCTCTGAGGCTCTGAGTGCTCGGTGGCTTAATTCGGGTTTCGGGCTTCGGTTCTTGTGGCTCGATGATCTGGATTCCCATTTTGATGGGAATGACAAAGGAGTGGCAGGCGAAATGACAGTTCTCTGTGGCCGGTCAGGGTTGGGTATTAGTTATGTGATTTGGCGTTGACCATGGCGGCGAGGAGGATGTGTCGGAGTCGATCGACGCTGAGTCCGCGGAGGTAATCCTCGGTGAAGTCGAGTCTGAATCGGCCGCGGAAGGTTCGGATCCGCCGGGTCAGTTCGTTGCGGTTCATGGATGCCAGCGAGGTGGCGGTCTGCTCGAAATATTCCCTTGACGTCATTTCAAACTCCTAAAAGATCGGCCCATGTATTGCACGTTTCATTAAGAGGATTCGTCACGTTTGGGGCGGTGCTTTTGGGGCTAAAAACGCAGGTGGCGTTTTTGGGATAAAAATGCGGCAAACCGCGGGAAAAATTTTTTGTGCAAATGCCCGAGGTCTGATAACTTTAGGCCATGCGAACTGATAGACTTCATTATGACCTGCCTTCTGAGCTGATCGCTCAGCGGCCGGCTTCGGTGCGCAGTGAATCGCGGCTGCTGGTGTACGATCGCGGGGCCGACACGGTCGCGGACCGGGTGTTCAGCGCAATCGGCGAGTACCTGCGCGCGGGCGATTGCCTGGTGCTCAATGACACAAAGGTGGTGCCGGCGCGTTTTTTCGCACAGCGCAAGACCGGCGGTCGGCTCGAGGGGCTGTTTTTGAGCGAGCCGCGGCCGGGTGTCTGGTCGGTGATGCTCAAAGGCGCGGGCAAGGTCAAGACCGACGAGACGATCGCGCTGCTTGGCCGCGACGGGCAGGTGTTCGCCGAAGCGCAAATCGAGGAAAAAACGCCGGCGGGCAAGGTGATGCTGCGGCCGGTCACGGACCTGCGGGCCGATGCGCTGCTCGGGATGATCGGCTTTGCGCCGCTGCCGCCGTATATCCGCCGCGGCCGCGACGAGGGCGATGCCGAAACGGACCTGGAGCGGTATCAGACGGTGTATGCCGAGAAGGCGGGGGCGGTTGCGGCGCCGACGGCCGGGCTGCATTTCACGCAGAAACTGCTGGCCGAGCTGCGGGATTCGGGCGTCAAGACGGCGTATGTGACGCTGCATGTGGGCGAGGGGACGTTTCGGCCGGTGTCGGCCGAGACGCTCGCGGATCATCCGATCCACAGCGAGGTGTTCGAGATCGATGGGGCCAATGCGGCCGTGATCAATGCCGCGCGGCACGGCGGCGGGCGGATCGTCGCGGTCGGGACCACCACAGTTCGGGTACTCGAGACGATCGCCAACGACGGTGCGGTCGATGCGGCCGAGGGGACAACGTCCTTGTTTATTCAGCCGCCGTACGAATTTCAAATGGTCGATGCGATGGTGACGAATTTTCATCTGCCGCGATCGACGCTGCTGGCGCTGGTGGCGGCGTTTGCGGGCCTGGACAGGACGCTGGAACTGTATCGCCATGCGGTCGAGCAGCGATACCGGTTCTATTCGTACGGCGATGCGATGCTGATTTTCTAAAATTCGCCGTAGATCGCTTCGAGCAGTTCCTCGAGGGTGTGCGGGACATCCTCCTGCCAGTATTGAACAAGCTGGCCTTCGACGGTGATCACGACCAGCGGCGTTTCGAGGTACCATGTCTTGGAGGTGTCGAGCCTGCCGGTGGTGCAGGTGGTGTCTTTGGGAACGAGGTCGTCTTCGTCCGGGCCGTACGGGGGCACTTCGATAAAGGCGATACGCATCTGGTCACCGCTGCCGGCGACCTCGTCGCATAATTCGCTGTATTTGGGGACCATCTCTTCGCAACCGGGGCAGTCATCGTGGTAGAAGAAGATGACGGAGATGCCCGGGCGCAGCGTTTCGGCGATATCGATGTGGGCCAGCAGCGGGAATTCTTCGGCGTTGGGATCGACGGCGTCGCCGAAATCGGCGTTGTCATTGATATCGGGCTGGCTGGTCTGGGTAATATTCGGCTCAGCAACTGAGTTGGGTTCGACAGCGGGGGTATTGGGCTCGGGCGGGGGGAGGTTCGGCTCAACGGTTTGGGCCGGCGGCGTATCGATATCGTTCGGTTCGATTGTCGGGGTATTGGGATGCGGCGGGGTCGGCTTTTTGGGCGGTTTGACGGTCGTCCAATTTTGCGGCCGCACGACTTCGTGACGCTCGGTGGTTTCCGGGACCTTGTTGAAGGCGATGATCAGGGTAAGTGTAATAATAATAACGGCCGAGGGCAATGCGACGCCCCAGAAATGCTCGGCGCGGGGCCACGGCGGCGGCAGGAGCTTTTCGCCCCTGGGGCGAAAGATTGCCAGGACCAGAAAAAACGGGATATCGACAGCAAAAAATGTAATCCACGGATCGACATGAATCTTGCCGAAACAGCCGCAGCTTTCCCAACCGGCGATGGCTTTGAACAGTGTTACGCCGATGAATACTGCGAAAGCGAACAGACCCGCCAGCCATGCGGCTTTGCGGAACAGGCCGCTCATCAGCCAGATGCCGAGGGCCAGCTCCAGCGGGATCTGGATCACAAAAAACAGCCACGATTCCCAGAATCCGTCGGCGAGGATCGGTTCGGTCAGCAGTTGGTGGGATTTGAGTAATGCGGCGACGATCAGGATCGCGCCGGCCAGTGTCATGACGATGCGATTGGCGATTTTCATGCGTTATCCTTTATATTGGCGTTGCGATTTTCGGCCGCGTTGAGCCTGTTTTTGAGTCGGCCGAGCCGAACCCATAAAAACAGCCCGTAGCCCGCGAAAAGCAGGCCGCTTGTCAGCAATGATACGACCAGATACATCATTTGTTTATTCCCTGCGATTGCGTTCGATTATTTTTTGGTTCAGGGCGGCGATTTCGGCCCGGGTCCAGATGTATATCGCCGCCAGGGCGAGCGCCGCCAGCATCGCCAGGATAAATGCCAGTCGCTGGGCGTTGGTCTCGAAGGTGAAGCTCGGGCGGTGGATATCACGGACCAGCCGGGCACTGGCATAGACCAGCGGCACATCGATAAATGCGATTATACCAAAAATCGCGGCGATTTTAGCGCGAATTGCGTCTTTTTCAATGGAAATTCGCAGCAGGACGTAGGCCACGTAGAGAAACCACAATACCGCGGCGGTGACCAGCCGCATGCTCGGCGTCCAGTAAATGCCCCATTCGGCCCGGGCGAAGAGCATACCGGTCAGGTTCATTACGGTGGCGAAGACGAGGCCCGCTTCGCCAGCGCCGGCCGCGATATCGTCGCAGCGCGGCTTTCGGGTTCTGAGGTATCCGATCGAGCAGATAAAGACGACGGTGAAACATAACAGTGCACAGATCGAGGCGGGGACATGGACAAAGAGGATGTTGCGGACGGGCGGTTCGACGGCCGCACCGGTGCAAAGCAGTATGACCGCGGCCGCGATCGTTATCAGGCACAATAGGATCAGCAGTTTTCTCATGAATCGTCCTGTAAAAAGTCACTCAAGAGCCATCCGGCGGTTAAGAATATGATATCGGCGGCCAGCAGATATTGCCATGATTGATTGAAATTCGTTTCGGTGAATATGTCGTGTCGGCCGCCCAGTGATTCGCTCAGTCCGCCGACGGCCAGCAGCATGATCGGCAGGATCAAAGCGAACAGCAAGACCGTCAGCAGCGCGCTTCGGGCCGACAGCGGCTGGGCCGCCCATCCGAAAAGCGTGCCGACCGCGGCGATGCCGATGTTCAGCAATAAGACGATCGTTACCAGTTTGAGCCATTGGATCGCGAGGACCGATTCGAACATGACCCAGACGGCGGCCAGCAGGAAAATCTCGAAAATGGCCATGAAGAACAGGTTGACCATCAGTTTGGCAAAAAAGATGTCGCAGCGGCGCAGCGGGCTCAGCAGCAGTGCGGGCATGTTGGCGTTTTGAAATTCCGCTTCGAAGATCCGGTCACTGGCGATGACGCTGCAGAACAGGATTGCCAGGAGAATTGCCGCGACGGCATCGGATGTGTTGACCGCGGCGGCGCCGAGGGTGATCCGCACGATCCATGCGATCAACAGCGCTAACACGACCATGACCGCGATCGTTCGGGCGGTCCGCAATTCGATGCGGAGGTCTTTGGTCACCAGTGACGCGATGTCTTTGATTCGGTTCATGTGCCCGCCCCCGCGGCATAGGCCAGATAATCGCGGCAAAACAGTTCGGTGTCGATTTGCGAAACGGCTTTGTTCATCAGCAGCCGTGTGTCTTTGAGTACGGCCATTCGGCTGCAGCAGCGCAGTGCATATTCGATTTGGTGTGTGGTCATCAAGATCGTTCTGCCCCGCGCGCGAAGCGTGTTGAAGACATCGATCAATTGCCGGCAGAAATCGGTATCAAGATTGGCAAAGGGTTCGTCGGCCAGCAGGATCTGCGGGTCGGCCAGCAGTGCGCGGGCGATCGCGAGTTTTTGCAGCGTCCCGCGGGAAAGGGCTGCGGCCGGCTCATCGCGACATCCAGTCAACTGCATGTATTTGATTTGCTCGTCCACTTTTTGGGATGCGTCACCGAAGCGGTAGAGCTTTGCGAAGAACAGCAGGTTTTCGCGAACGGTCAGCTGCGGATAACAGACCGGCTGGTGGAAGATCATCCCTAATCCATTGAATCCGGCCGATCGATCGCTGCCGTTCAACCGAATGTGTCCGCGGTCGGGTTTGGTCAAACGGGCAACGATCCGCAACAGGGTCGTTTTGCCGACGGCGTTTGGGCCTACGAGGCAGATCGTCTCGCCGGCAGGACATGTCAATGAGACATCGTTGAGGACCGTTCGGCCGTAGGATTTACAGACGGCGTCTATTTCGATCTGTGCGGTTTGGGTGGTATCCGTGATCATTTCGGCTCAAGCGTGTTCGGTTCCTGCAGTTTCGATGAATATTTGGATTCGCACCGGGTCATGATTTGTGTGGCCGCTAAGCCGTTCGGTGCGCATGTGCCGCGAACGACGACTTCTTTGTTTTCGGCGAAATTGGCCGGTACTGTTCCCGAATAGGCCACGTCGATCCGGTGATCGCGGCCGGTGAGCACGAAATAGACCGCCGTGTCGTTGGGTTCGTGCGTGATCGAATCGGCCTGGACCCAGCCGGCCAATCGGATCGGGGTTCCCTCGCCGAACATCTGCGGTTTGTCATTCGCCAGTCGGGCATATTCATCGACGCTGTAATAATACACCATGCTCGACTTCACTGACTGAAAGAGCAGAAATCCGCCGGCCGCCGCGATGATCAGCAGGCCGATTGTCCATTTGATGATCCATTTTGGGTTCATGGGCCCCATTCTACCGAATATCAGCCCGAAATTCAAACGGTCAGGGCAAATAAACGCGATATTGCCGGATAAGCTTGAACTGAGGCCCCGTGATACGGTATAATTAACCCGATTGATTAACCATTGATAAAGGTGGTTTTTATATGGCTAAAAAGTGGATGCCGGTGTTTTGTTTGGCGATGGTTGTATTTGGCCTGCTGGGTTTGTGCGGCTGTCGGCGCGGGGGCAAGAAGCCCAATATCATTTTGATCTCCATCGATGCATTGCGGGCCGACTACCTGGGTTGTTACGGGTATCCCAAACCGGTCAGCCCGAACATCGATGCATTCGCGGCCGATGCGGCATTGTTCGAGGAGTGTTATTCGCATGCGCCGGATACCCGGCTGAGTTTTGCGACGATCTTCAGCGGCTATCATCCGTTCGAAACCAAAGTGAACCGCTCGATGAAGCTGCCGAGCGGGGTCGATACGCTGGCGGAAAAACTCAAACGGCACGGTTATGCGACCATGGCGGTGATGAGCAATTTCGTGATGTACAAAGGGCAGGGCTACGAGCAGGGATTCGATATTTACGACGATGAGATGGACCGGATCGAGCCGACGCGTTTCTGGCCGGACCGGGGCGCCGACAAGACCGCCGATCGGGCGATCGAAGTGATCGACGGCATCGAAAAAAAACCCTTCTTTTTATGGGTGCATTTCCAGGATCCGCACGGGCCTTATACGCCGCCGCTGGACTATTACCAGATGTTCGAGCAGTTCAAGACGCGCGACGTACCGCTTAACGAATCGCTTTCAGGGGTGGGCGGGATCCCGTCTTATCAGCAATTGAATAAGAATTCGAATTATTATTTTTATCGTGCGGCCTACGAAGGCGAAAGCCGGTTCGCCGACGATCATGTCAAGCGGCTGCTGGATAAGCTCAAGGCCATGGGGATTTATGAGGATTCGCTGATTATCCTGACCAGCGATCACGGCGAGGGGATGGGCGAGCACGATTATTATTTTGCGCACGGCGAGACGCTGTACAAGGAATTAGTGCATGTGCCGCTATTGGTCCGGTATGGCGAGCGGTTCAGTGGCCGGCGCAGCGAGCCGGTGGGGCTGATCGACCTGATGCCGACGATTCTGGAATTTGCGGGGCTTAAGCCCGATTCGAAGATGCGCGGCGCGAACCTGGTCGAGGTGCAGCCGGCAGATCGTACGCTTTATATGGAAATGCAATCCCCGCTGATCGAAGACGGGACCAAGGCGGCTGTGGTACGAAACAACCGGAAGCTGATTTACAGTTTCAAAAGCGAGCAGTACGAACTGTATGACTTGGCGAAAGATCCGTGCGAACTGACGAATCTCTTTGGCGATCCGCAGTATCTGGTCTCGATGAATGAGCTGCGGAACGCGCTTTATCAAACCTGCCGCGAGGACCGGCTGGATATTGTTTTGACCGAAGAGGACAAACGGTCGAATTTCTCCGAGGAGATCCGCGAACGTCTGCGTTCATTAGGATACCTCAAATAACAAAGTTCATATCGAAACCATGTTGACTTTTGTAAACATTCGGCCAGGGCCTGTTTCAGGGCCGATAAAAAGCATTATAACCAAAAATTAATGATTTTTAGGGTTGCATTAAATCAACACTTCCGATAATATTGCACAGGGACGTCAGGCGAAAGAAGATTGAGAACTTGTTTTAACGTTACAGACGTGGCGGATTTTCCGCTAAAAACAAGGATTTCAATCAATTTTAGGATGAATGCGAACGGCAGCGATATGGGAACAAGATTTGCACAATTGATGTATGTCGGCCGCGGGGGAAACAGTGCGGCCATGCCGGCGAAGAAGAGAGGCTGCAGGAGAGTGATGAGAAATGGATGAGATGAAGTTCGAGCAAAAACTGAACGAACTGGTCAAAGAAATGGGAGCTGCCACCGAGCCCCAAACCAACAAACTGACCAAACTCGCAAAAGAAGCCCACGAAAACCACCAGAAACTCAAAAAGAGCATCGACCGGCTGCAGGAATCACTCGATTTTCTGCGGATCTGTATCAAGTACCAGCTTTTTGATCTCGAAGCGACCCGCCGCGAGAACGCCTACCTGAAAAAACTGCTCGAGCAGCACGGCAAAAACAACACCGACGATTAATCATCGCCGGTCAAGTATCGCTTCTGCGGATTGGATTTTCTTAAAAAAAGTCGTGTATTTTTATCCAGCGTTGATATAATCATCATTCGATTGGAAGATGATTAAGGCAGAACCATGATTATACCCTGGAGAGTCGATGTCCCCCTGGATCGCAGACCCTACATGAACTGGCTGTTCATTTTGGCAACGGTCGTATTTTTCGTCGTACAACTGATCGGCCTAATCGATTTTGTGGTGACGACCGAAATATCCAACCAAAGCAGCCCGGCCGACGACATCCGCGCATCAGAAGCCATTGATCCGAACACATCGATCGATGACGACATGCCGGCGATCTTTGGCGAAACATTAACCCCATGGATGCTTCAGGGATGGTCACTGCGGGGATTATTCGGCTACATGTGGCTGCATGGCGGGTTGTTTCATCTGTTGGGCAATATGCTGTTTTTGTGGATCTTCGGAAACGCGATTTGTGCCAAGATCGGCAACCTGCGGTATATCCCGGTCTATATGGGACTGGGCGTCATTGCTGGATTGAGCCATCTGATCTTTCAGGGCGGTCCGGTCCTGGGCGCCAGCGGTGCGATCAACGGGATCGTCGGGATGTATCTGATTTTGTATCCGGTGAACGATATCACCTGCTATTTCACATTCTTCCTTTTCATTAAACAATTTACCATCAGCAGTTACTGGATCATTCTGCTCTGGTTCACATTCGATATTCTCGGTGCCGTCATGACCGGCGGACAAGCTCAATATGGCGTAGCGTATTTCTGCCATATTGGCGGATTTACCGGCGGGGTGGCTTTGGCAATCATTTTTCTCAAAGCCCGCTGGATCACCATGGAACGATATGAAACATCGCTTTTGGAAATTTTCGAAAAACGCAAAACCAAGGATACGTCAAGCGATTCGTTTTCAACATACGGCGGCATATACGGCAATTATGGAAGGGAATTATCCGACCCGACAACAACAGATGTTAGTGCCGGTTCGTCTGCCGCCGAGATTGAAAGACCTATACCGGTGCCGGATACCATCCCATTTGACGATCCGCCGGTTGCCGCAGGCGCGACCGCCCCAACCGTAGAAAAAAAGCAAATCGCGAAACCGCCATCGCAAACTCCTTCGATGATTCGATTTTACTGCTCATGCGGCAAGCGTGTGAAAGTACCGGCCAAATACGCCGGCAAATCCGGCCGATGCCCCCGTTGCAAGCAAAAAATACGCATCCCCGCTTCAACGGAACGATACGAAATGTAATATTATTTAAGCATCCACTGCGGCAGATTCTGTGTCAGCGTGTATTGGCCTTGGGTATCCATGATGCGATTCCATTCATATTTCCACATATCTTTGAGGGCACATTTTTGAACCGAAGCATCCATGAAACTCCAGATCGAATAATTATCGTGGCGAGGGATCACGGCACGTCGAATGGTATCGACGCCATTGCCGGGCGGGCGTTCGCCGGGATACGTCGGCGGACGATGCGTATGATGACCCCACATGCCCCGCGCCCAGCAATCGCCAAAAATCGGAATAAGGTAGCCGCCTTTTATCCGAAATGTTTTCCAGTACGCCCTGGCATCCTGACAATCCTGGCCCTTTAGTGAGAATTCCCGGCCGGGTGTATAGATATTATTATTGATGCCGTAACTAAACTGGTCACCTTGATGATAAGTGACCACCGAGGGCGTTCCCGGTGGTAAAATCGAATCCACGTGGTCATGGACCTTGATGCGAAAAACAAGCCCCCATCCCGTCTGTTTTTCAATCATGCGCGTTTTCGGGCAAATACCGATCTTGCCGCCGCCGCCTCGTACACCCAGTTTGACGCCTTTGGTGGATGCAAAATATGGACGCAGCACGCGCACCCAAACGCCGCGATGGCCTCCGGTACTGGCATCGGAAACAGACATATTTCCATTATTGGTATCCGCGTACATCTGGAAAAAACTTGCCCATTGTTTCAGCTTACTGATACACAGGGCTTCTTTGGCTCTGTCCTTTGCGGCATTGAGGGTGGGAATCAAAATACCCATCAATAATGCGATAATCGCAATCACAACCAATAATTCGATTAGTGTAAAACCCCATTTGTGACGCATGCATTATTCTCCTTATTGAGTTAATACCCAACGCTATAATTTTACCCGATTATACAATTTTTTTCAGTACCGTCCCATTATAAGTCGAACAAGGACAGTTGGTTATAGTTTTGTTGTT
>CAZFDE010000078.1:0-12499 GCA_964517795.1 uncultured Pirellulales bacterium
TCTTGGGATGGGAAAAGTCGAAGATTCGGTGAAAATTTTACTGGATATCGATGAAGTATTAGCCAGCACCGATCTGGGCGATTTTGGCTGTAAGGATCGTCCTGCTCAAGCTGCACCCGCCCATAATGCATCTTCCACATGCGCACCTGTGGTGTCGGCCGATGCCGAACATGAACCATCGGGACAGACTGCAGAAGATTTTGAGCAGGTGCAAGCGGATCAGGCTGAGAAATCTTCACAGGCTCTAAGCGAAGGATCTGAAAATGACCAATAGAACCCCTTTCATTTCGATGATGTCGATTGTTCTTTGCGGACTCATCGAGGCGAATCCGCCGCTTGCCTTGCATACGATTGAAGGTAATCGCGGTGTATGCATCACCGGTACAGCTTCTTTGGCCAATCATCAAGAAGACAATTTGTGGGCATTGAAATTGAAGTATGAATTTTAAGGCCAATAACCGTAAATACGATAACTGGATTAGGAGTGAATTAAAATGGCAAAGCAAACAAAAGCAAGACAAAGCAAAAGCCGTAAAAGCAATGGTCAATCAGGAAACGCTGTTTCCCGGTTGAAAGAACTGGAAGATTTACGCAGCCAAGTTGAAGGAATCAGCCGTGCACAGGCGGTGATCGAATTCGAGATGGACGGTACGATCATTAAAGCCAATGATAATTTCTTAAATGTCTTGGGCTATACGTTGAATGAGATTCAGGGCCAGCATCACTCGATGTTTGTGGAACCGGATTACAAGGCATCGCCTGAATACAAGCAGTTTTGGGATGCCCTGAACCGCGGCGAGTATCAGACCGGTGAATTTAAACGCCTCGGTAAAGGCGGTAAAGAGGTCTGGATCCAGGCGTCTTATACCCCCATTTTAGATCGAAACGGCAAGCCGTTCAAAGTCGTTAAATTTGCAACCGATGCGACCGATCAGAAACTTAAAAACGCTGATTATCAAGGCCAAATCGAAGGGATCAACAACTCACAGGCGGTGATCGAATTCGAGATGGACGGTACGATCATTAAAGCCAATGATAATTTCTTAAATGTCTTGGGCTATACGTTGAATGAGATTCAGGGCCAGCATCACTCGATGTTTGTGGAACCGGATTACAAGGCATCGCCTGAATACAAGCAGTTTTGGGATGCCCTGAACCGCGGCGAGCATCAGACCGGTGAATTTAAACGCCTCGGTAAAGGCGGTAAAGCGGTCTGGATCCAGGCATCCTATACGCCAATAAAAGATCTTAACGGCAAGCCGTTCAAAGTCGTTAAATTCGCGATCGATATTACAGATCAGAAGATGCAGATTGAACAGCAGCAATTTGAGACCGAAAACATTTTAAGAAGTATTGGCGCTCCGATGTTTGTCACAGATGAGAATCTTGTAGTCCAGTCTATCAATGATGCTGCTTTGACCACACTGGGTTATACGCGAGAGGAAGTTGTAGGCAAAATGACCTGTGGTCAGGTTTGCAAAACCCACTTATGCGGCACTAAAGATTGTACTATCAAGAACTGCATGCAGACCCGCGAAGTAATTGCCGGTGAAACAGAAGCTACGACCCGAGATGGGAAAAAGGTGCCGATTGCGGCTGTTTGTTCAGCGTTGTTTGACAAGGAAGGTAAGCCTTACGGTGGGATGGAAGTTATCATCGACCAGACTGAACAGAAAGGGACGCTCAAGGAAGTAGCCCGTCTGATTGATGCGGCTCAAGAAGGCAATCTCGATGAACGTGCGGAAATCGGAAATTCTACCGGCGATTATAAAAAACTCCGTGAAGGGATCAACAAAATGCTGGACAGTATCGTTGATCCTTTAAATGAAGCAGCAGAAGTTCTGGAATCGGCTTCGAACAGAGATATGACTAAAAAGGTTGAAGGCAATTACAAAGGCATGTTTGCCGATTTCAAGGAAAATGTAAACAAAACGATCCGTGCGATCGAACAGGCGCTTGGCGAAGTGACGGATTCGGTGGAACAGGTTTCCTCGGCCAGCACCCAGATATCGAGTGCATCACAAACGCTGGCCGAAGGTGCCACCGAACAGGCCGCCAGCCTGGAAGAAGTATCTTCATCGCTCGAGGAAATGAATGCGCAGACCAAGCAGAATGCCGATAATGCCCAGCAGGCCAACACACTGGCTTCGGAAGCTCGTAAGTCGGCGAATACCGGAAATGAATCTATGCAGCGGATGAACGAGGCCATCCAGAAGATCCAGAAAAGTTCGAACGAGACCTCCAAGATTATCAAGACCATTGATGAGATTGCATTCCAAACCAATCTGCTTGCATTAAATGCGGCCGTCGAGGCGGCCCGTGCCGGTGAAGCTGGCAAGGGATTTGCCGTGGTTGCCGAAGAAGTTCGCAACCTGGCCCTGCGTAGTGCCGAAGCGGCTAAAAACACGGCCAATATGATCGAAGAATCGACGAACAACGCTAAAAACGGTGTGAGTATTGCTGAAGAAGTCGCCAAAGGTCTCAATGAGATCGTTGAGAGCATTGGCAAGACCACCGATCTGGTGGGCGAAATTGCGGCCGCCTCTCAGGAACAGGCTCAGGGCATCGACCAGATCAATATAGCCGTATCTCAGATGGATAAGGTTACTCAGCAGAATGCGGCCAATGCCGAAGAATCCGCCAGTGCTTCGGAAGAACTCAATGCCCAGGCAGCCAGTTTGCAGGATATGGTCCGGCAGTTTATTTTAAGCCATAACCAGAGCCAAGTCAGCGCCCAAACGGTACAGCGGCAAACACCGCCGGCATCGGGCGGAAACAGGGAATTGACCCATGTTGATCAGGCATTCCATCAGATCGCCAATGATCAGAAAGCGCAATCAAGTTCAAAGACTTCGGTGGTAAAAAAGGAAACAGCCAAAGCAAAAGCGGAAAAAATGATTCCTCTGCAAGATGATCATACCGACAACGATGATTTTAAGGAATTCAACCGTTAATGACTAAAGGATTCGGGCCATACCGGGCGGGTCGCCAGATTCGCCCGGCTGGCCATATCCCCCTTAGTCGAAACAGCAGATTAATGTTTAGGAGAATGTCTTATGGCAAAGTCACTGATGATCGTCGATGATTCGGCAACTATGCGAAAGATTATTATGCGTACGGTGCGGATGTCGGGTCTGGAATTTGACAAGACCGAAGAGGCCGGCAACGGCCTGGAAGCCATTGAAAAACTCAAAGCCGATAAGATGGACATTGTCTTATGCGATGTCAATATGCCCGAGATGAACGGTTTGGAAATGGTCAAGAAGATACGGGCAGAATTGCCGCAATGCGCGGACATGAAGATCATTATGGTTACTACGGAAAGTTCCGACGAGATCGTCAACCAGGCGATGAACGACGGGGCCAGCGGTTTTATTAATAAACCCTTCACGCCTGAAAAGTTTCAGGAAAAACTGGCACCGTTAATGAATTAGGACGCCATGTTATCGATAAACAGTTAAACAGAAAGGATGTCAGGATGATCGATCAGATCTCTTTTACGGATACACTGCTCGACGCAGCCAAAGAGGTATTTGAAACTATGATTTTTATGGATATTGCCCGAAACCCAGAAGACGAAAATCCGATCGAGCATGATTCGTTTCTGGGTACTATCACCTTTAACGGCGATCTGGAGGGATGCCTGGGAATTTGCTGCAGCGAAACCTGTGCCGGGACTATCGCGGCGAATATGCTGGGTTTGGAACCGACGGAGATTTCCAAAGAGGATATAAACGACGCAATGGGGGAAGTGGCCAATATGATCATGGGCAGTATCAAATCCCGGATCCAGAATGCCGTGGGAAGTATTCGTGTATCGATACCTTCGGTTGTACGGGGGTGCAAGCTGGAGAATAATCTTGGTGAAGCTTCGGTGAAGGTGCTGGAAAAAGTTAGTTTCGAAGGCGAACACACGGCGGAGCTTTCATTTTTATACCGACAAAAGACTGGAGAGTAATGATCCGATGGCAACCGGTGTCGAACAACAATCTCAGGTGGTGGATTTAGCACTGAATGCGTTTGAAGCATTCTGTGAAGATATTGGCGCGATGTTGTCTTTGGATATAGAGGTCGAAGAAACATCGACTTTTATTGATAAAGTCGAGAAGATATGCAAAGCCTATAAAAAGCCGGCCGCCGTTATTTTGGTTGATGCACAGGGTGAACTGGATGGCACATTTCGTTTGATTCTTGATAAAAAAGGGCTATTCATTCTCGGTGGAACGATCGTGATGCAGCCGGAAAAGAAAATCGAAGAGAATCTCAAACGCGGTTCTGATAAAGATATCGAAGCAATCGTAGACGGCTTCGGTGAAATGGGCAACTTGATGATCGGCAGTTGGGATCGGATTTTTCGCGATGAACTGTCGCAACCGATCCATCTAAAGCAATCGGGTACGTTCATCGGTGATCCTCGAGAAAACACCGAACAAATGCTGGGGGTATCCGGCGAACATGCTTTTCTTTTCAAAGAATTTGAAATGACAATCACACCCTTTGCCAGTTTTAAGTGTGGCGTGCTTTTTCCCGAGAGTCTCTTCGAACCAAAAGATGAAACAGCGGTCGATCAATTGCAAGCCGATGTGCAGGAGGCGCAAAGCAACACGGCCGATGAAACATCCAAAAATGAAAAAATGCCTGAAATCGAGGAAACCGTTTCAAAAGACCAGAATGGACAATCACCCTCGCAGCCGTCACAAACGGAAGATCAAGTCAACGCGTCTATTGATAAGACCGAGGCTGAAAATAATACCGGCGAAAAGGGTTCGGATGGTGACCACGCGCAGAACTCATCCGCAAAAAAAGACACGCCATCTGAACAGAAGTTGTCGGGTGTGTCGCACGGTGAACAGGCTGAAGAAAATGCGGATAAGACCTGCGGAATTTCAAATTCACCTTCGTGTGAAGTTCAAAAAGAATCATCTGAAATGCCCCCTTCAGTATCAAACACCGTCCCTGAAATGAACGATTCGCCAGAGGTTGTAAGGCCTGCGCAGGATTCGGTTCTGTTAAGTATCTGTGCGCAGGATATCATGCAGCAAGACGTGATTTGGGGTCATTCGGATGAAAGTGTGCAGGACATATTAACAAAAATGCAGCAATTCGACACCGGCTATGTATTGATCGGGACTGATGGCGTACTGGAAGGCCTTGTATCGCGGTCGGATATCGCATCGGCGCAAAGTATCTATCTGCGGCCGATATTTTCCAAGTGGCGACGTCCGCAAGACGATGCGACCCTTCAGATCAAAGTCAAATGGATCATGACCCGGCCGGTTCGAACACTGCGGCCGGATGCATCACTTGCCGTGATGATGGAACATATGATGCGTTACGCCGGAAAATGTATCCCGATCGTCGAAACAGAAAGTCGTACAATAGGCATTGTTACCGTATTTGATATTTTCGAGGCGCTGTTAAGCCATACCATAGAGATCTCGTTTGCCGGTAAGCCGGCTTTGGTGCAAGCTGCGGCGTCTTGTTCAAACGAGAAATAAAGACTGAATGTTATGGAACTGAACAATCAACTCAATGAGCTTATTGAACGTGCGGCATGCAGTATGAATATGCTGGACACCTCGGACGAAAAAGAAGTTGGCAAGCTGCAGGAAGTAATGCATGCGATCAATGAAACAATTTCAAAAATCGATGATGGATCTCTCGAAATTGTCAAAGAGGCACAAGCCGCCACAACAGAGGCGTCTGAATTGCTTCAAACTATTTTAAACGATCAGGTACAAGATGCTGCCCAATCTCTCACTAAAGTCAACCAGCAGATCTGTGTCCTTCAAGATCTGATCGACCAGATCATGTCAGATGCGGGAGATACGCAAACAGGTGAAATATCAACACCGCAGAATAATGCCGAACAACAAGTTGAGCAGGCCGCTGTGATCGCGGAGGAAGATGTTCCATTGGTCTTGGATTTTATCACCGAATCGGACGAGCACATTGAATCTGCAGAGGCGGGATTACTTCAACTGGAGCACACGCCGGATGATTCAGAAGTGCTCAACCAGGTCTTTCGTGCATTTCATACCATCAAAGGGATGGCAGGTTTTTTGAATCTTGGTGATATCGGATCACTGGCCCATGCAGCAGAAAATTTACTTGATCTCGCGCGCAAAGGCCAGTGTATGTTAACCGGCGAAAAAATGAATCTGGTTTTTGAATCGATCGACATGCTCAAAAAGACAATCGCCGATTTGGCATCATCGATCGAGGCCGGTGAGCCGGTGCCCGTTCACTTGCATCTACAACCGTTACTGGAAAAATTAAAAACCGCGGTGGAGCAAACCGCGGACGATGCGCTGAATAGTCCCGAAGCTCCGCAATATGATCAAAAACTGGATGCAATGCTGGGGCAAAATCACCCGGCAAAATCGAGCTGTACAGCTCCGGAGGAACATTTCAAAACACATGCCCGCGGCGAAGAGAAAATCAAAGTCAGCATGAAACGCCTCGATAACCTGATCAATATGGTCGGTGAATTGGTGATCGCCCAGTTAATGGTGGCCGAGCAGGCCAATACGAAACTGGCATCGGAACATGAATTGGGCTGTAAAATTGCCCATCAAAATAAGATTATCCGTGAATTGCAGGAATTATCCATGTCGATGCGTATGATTCCGATCGCCGGTGTGTTCCAAAAAATGGCGCGACTAGTTCGTGACCTGTCCCATAAATCGGGAAAACGAGTGCGTTTTAGCACCTCGGGCGATGAAACGGAACTGGACCGCAACATCGTGGACAAAATTGCGGACCCGCTGGTTCACATGATCCGCAATTCGGTGGACCACGGGATCGAATCAGCCGACGAACGAGCGCAAGCAGGAAAGAACCCGACAGGATATGTCGAACTCCGCGCATTTCATCAGGCTGGTCATATCATTATCGAGATCGAAGATGACGGCAAAGGACTGGACCGCGACCGGATTTTGAAAAAAGCGGTCGATAACGGTATTGTAAAATCCGGGCAGGACATGAACGATGATGAGGTTTACAAATTGATCTTTCATGCCGGATTGTCCACCGCCCAAAAAATAACCAGCGTATCTGGACGGGGCGTTGGGATGGATGTTGTCAAAAAAAACATTGAATCGCTGCGGGGCAAAATAGATATTCGCTCACAAAAAGGCAAAGGCACTGTGTTTACAATTTCACTGCCGTTAACGTTGGCGATCATCGACGGTCAAATCATAACCATCGGTGAAGAGCGGTATATCGTCCCGATCAATTCGATTGTTCGAACCCTCCGGCCCAAAAAAGAGCAAATCTCTTCGGTTCAAAATCGCGGTGAGATGGTTCATGTCCGAGGCCAGTTGTTACCACTGATACGCTTATATGAATTATTTGATCTTAAGCCGGGAACCACCGATCCGACCGAATCACTTTTGGTGATTGTCGAAACCAATGGTCAACACTGCTGTATGCTGGTCGATGAACTTTTAGGTCAGCAACAGATCGTGATCAAAAGTCTTGGGGACGGTTTAGGTAAATTAAACGGTGTTTCCGGGGCGGCCATTATGGGTGACGGGAAAGTCAGTTTGATCCTGGATATCCCCGGCATTATGAAACTGGCACAACAATGAGAGGCGATAAGGATATCAATGCAAACACTAACAGACCAGGATGTTATATTAAGTACAAATGATTTTATAACGATCAGTCACTTGGTGTATGAACATTGCGGTATTAATCTTCATGACGGGAAAAAGGAACTGGTACGGGCACGGCTGGCCAAACGACTGCGAT
Source organism: uncultured Pirellulales bacterium (assembly GCA_964517795.1). Classification (GTDB taxonomy): domain Bacteria; phylum Planctomycetota; class Phycisphaerae; order Sedimentisphaerales; family Anaerobacaceae; genus CAZFDE01. Next base: position 7,756 of record CAZFDE010000078.1, read on the forward strand.
TGGGCAACTTTAAAACGTTTCCCGAATACCTCGAACATGTGTTCAACGATAAAACAGGAAAAGAGTTTTCAATTCTTATTGATTCACTGAGCACTAACCTGACGTGTTTTTTTCGCGAGACGCAACATTTTGAATTTCTCCGCAATCGTTTTTTGCCGAGTGTTTTGGCTCGCAACGCAAATCGTAAATGCAGGCTTCGGGCCTGGAGTGCCGGCTGTTCATCCGGAGAAGAACCGTATTCGATTGCGATGGTACTGCTCGAAGCGATTGAAAGACACGGCCGATGGGACGCAAAAGTCCTGGCAACCGATATTTCGACACGGATGCTGGAGACCGCACGAACCGGCCGTTATGACGAAGGACGGATCAAGCCGGTTCCTGCCCCATTGAAACATAAATATCTGGTACCCAGCCGATCACATGGCAAACGGCTTTATGAGGTTGCGGCACCTTTAAAAGAGACCGTCATTTTCAAATACTTAAATTTGATGAAGTCGTGGCCGATTCAGGGACCCCTAGACTTTATTTTTTGTCGAAATGTCATGATCTATTTTGACAAGGCGGTCCAGTCGCAATTGGTCAATCGATTCTGGAAACTGTTGGATTCGGGCGGGATATTATTTACCGGGCATTCCGAATCGCTGACGGGGATCCAACATTCGTTCAAATATGTTCAGCCGACGATTTATATGAAGCCGTGAAAGAGGAACTTTCGATGCTCAAAACAAAAATTATAGTTGATATCTCCGACGCTGCCGTTTCAGACAACCCCGACACAGCAATATGTACATATTCTCTGGGATCGTGTATTGCCGTTTGCCTGTATGATCCGGCAATTCGTGCCGGCGGGATGCTGCATTATCAACTGCCCGATTCGAAAATGGATGCCAAACGAGCAAGTGAAAAACCATTTATGTTTGCCGATACGGGCACAGATCGGCTGTTGCGAAAATTGTTATCGATGGGTGCAAATAAGAAACGCATGAAAATAAAGATTGCCGGGGGCGCTGAAATGCATACCGGCCCGAAAGGGTTTGACGTGGGTAAACGAAATTATCTGGCAATCCGAAAACTACTTTGGAAAAACGGGATGTTTATCGACGCCGAGGATGTCGGGGGCCATTCACCGCGGAATATGTATCTGGATATCGCCGATGGTACCGTGACGGTCAAAACCGGTGGCAGCGACCAGTTTTTATAGTCAATCAATATGCAATACAGGTGAGACAATGAATATGAATGTTTTAATTGTGGATGATTCGATTTTGACACGTAAAGCCATTCGACGAATGATCGACATGGTCGATCTGCAAACCGATCGGATTGTGGAGGCGGGTAATGGCGTCGAAGCCTTAAAAGTGCTCGAATGCCAGCGCATCGACTTGGTACTGGCAGACCTGAATATGCCGGTAATGGATGGGATCGAGATGATCTATCACATGCGCGGCAACGAAAAAACCAGTCATATTCCGGTTGTTATCGTCTCAACCGAATCCAGTCAGACTCGGATTGAAAAACTGCTCTGCGATAACGTCAAATATTATCTCCACAAACCATTCAAGCCTGAAAACTTCAAAACCGTCATCGAAAATGCATTTGGAGTTCATTGTCATGATGATTAAAACAAAAAGTATGCTGTTTAATGCGTTGTCTGAAGCGCTTGGCACCATGGCGTTTCTGGATATTCTTCCTGCCGATCAAACCGACGAGGCATTATCTATGCCGAAAGACCTGTTGCTTTCAGAAATTACTTTTACCGGCCCGCTCAACGGCAGATTACAGTTCCTTGCCAATGCAGCATTCGGATCGATCCTGGCTGAGAATATTGCAGCCATCGCACATGCCGATGACACACAAATATGCGATGCATTGAAAGAACTTTCGAATGTTACCTGTGGTTTAATCCTACCCGAACTGAGTATGGGACCGCGCGATGTATTTGATATGACAGTGCCGACCGTTCGACCGGCCGGGATGGATATCCGATGGGATGATTTTTTGGCCGACCGCGAAACTATTTTGTTCAATACCCAAGGTCAAGCCCTTGCGGTTCGGTTAAGAATAGATCCATGCGGCCGACAAAACGGCAGGCAGCTTGACCATTTTGCCGGTATTCTCGACGGCAGCCCGCTACCGAATCCGCGCAGCATTGCGGGCCCGAACAATATGCATGAGCTACTGGGTGATTTTATCGAGTCGGTCAATACCCAGCTTGACATTCTCGAGCAGGCCGCCTTGGAATACGAATCGGGGGTGGATCGCAAAGGCAACGCGGGAATCATTCGGCGTATTTTACACAAGATCAAAGGCGAAGCCGGCGTGGTTGAAATTGACGATATTATGCACCTGAGTCATTGTACCGAGGATGCGTTCGAAAAGCTCGATCCTGACTTTCGCGGCGATATGGTGCTGCGATACGGAGATTGGGTGGGTGCAGCGGTACAGGTACTCACCGAACAATATATGGAATAAAGCGACGATGACAACACTGATCAAAAAAAATATTGAAGTACTGGTGGTTGATGATTCGGCGATTGTTCGTAAAATCCTGAGCCGGCAATTGAACCAGTATCGTGGCATCGAGGTGGTTGCCAGCGCCCCGGATCCGTTCATCGCGCGCGACAAAATTGTAACTTTAAAGCCCGATGTTTTAACATTGGATATCGAAATGCCGCGAATGGATGGAATTACCTTTTTACGCAAACTCATGAGGCATCACCCAATGCCGGTAATCGTTTTCAGTTCATTAACACCAAAAGGCGGGAAAGTGGCGATGGAAGCACTTGCAGCCGGCGCGGTGGATGTGGTTAGCAAACCCGGACCGGCATACAGCGTCGGAGAGGCCTGTGGCAATTTAATCGATAAGATCAAAGCTGCCTCACGAGCCCGTATTGACAGAACGATAATCGCGCAACGTCCCGATCATATTCCGGCATCAAACCTGAGTATTGCGCAAACCACACATAAAATATTCGCGATCGGCGCATCGACCGGCGGGGTGCAGGCCCTGATGCAATTGCTATCAGCCTTGCCGCCGAACACGCCGGGCACGATTGTTGTACAGCACATGCCCGCGCGGTTTACTAGTTCTTTTGCAGAACGATTAGATAACGAATGCCAGGTTCATGTCACCGAAGCGCGGGATGGCGATCATGTAATCCCGGGAAAAGTGCTCATTGCCCCTGGCGGCTATCACATGCTTCTTGGGCGTTCCGGGGCCAATTATTATGTGAATATCAAAGACGGCCCGCCAGTGTATCGGCAAAAGCCCAGTGTTGAAGTATTATTTAATTCGGTGGCCAAATATGCCGGCGCCAACGCCGTTGGGGTCATCCTGACCGGCATGGGCTGCGACGGTGCGGGCGGCTTGTTAAAGATGCGCGAAAATGGGGCTCGAACCATTGCCCAGGATGAGGCGTCGTCGGTGGTCTTCGGTATGCCCAAAGAGGCGATTGCCCGAAATGCGGCCCAAAAAGTTGTGCCACTATACGATATTCCACGAACGATGATGGCTTTGGCTGAAATGAATTTTAAGTGAATACAATTTAAGGAATAGTCCCATGTTCAAAGCAAAAGATATTATGACTACGAATGTGATTAGTATTACCGGTGAAACCGGCATTTATGAGGCCATTCGAACAATGGTGGAACATAACATTACCGGTTTACCGGTTGTGGACGATCAAAAATGCCTGGTGGGTGTAATCTCGGAAAAAGATGTACTAAGTTTATTATACAATATCAAAGACAAGTCCGGGACCGTAGCGGACTTTATGACGGCCGATCCGATATCGTTTGATGCCGATGACAGCCTGGTCGATATTGCCGAGTGTTTGATTGATCACCATTTTCGTCGGGTACCGGTCCTTTCACAAGGAAAATTGGTCGGTATCGTCAGCCGCAAAGATATTATCGCATATATCCTCAAACTCAGACATCAGGCCCAACCAGTTGTCTAAAATATCAGATTGCTGTTCCTCAATTCTCGCAAGACCTCTGCCCAGTCTCCTATTAGAGCATCTTCGGCCCGAGGAGGACATACAAGATGCACACTGGTTGCGAGTGCAGCAGAGTCACGAGCACGTAACCGGGACTCCATTTCTGTTGCTATTGGCCATGAGGCTGTAATTTGTATGTCTTCAGCAAAAATGAGACACAATGCTTCATAAATTAGAAGACAATTTCAGCTCCAGTTTCAGTCATTTTACCATTATATTTCTTTCGTTCAAGTAACGTTTTCTTTTTTACTGCCGCCCGTTGCTTCAGGATATTTTCTCGTCTGCCAAAGTACACATCGTCAGGCGTTACATTGCCGATGGCCTCATGATACCGGTGGCCGTTATACCACTGGACAAATCGATAAATCTCTTTTTCTCATTCGTTTCAAATTCTACTACTTCTGCCATTTCTTCGGGTATAAGTGCCGCATAGTGCCTTCTGCAGATATCGGGAGAGTTTCCCATCAATTTTGAAATTTTGTATAGCGAAACGCCTTTCTGTGCCAGGTGACTGCCAAAAGTATGTCGGAAATCCAGGCATGACCAACTTAAATTATTAGCATTGTTAATTTTTCTTAAACGCTGAGAAAAATTATCTGGATCCCATCGTTTCTTTTTCGGAGATGGAAAAAACCAAATACAATCCTTATCAATTCTATAATCTTGCAGCACTTTCAATAAAGCCTCACTAATAGGAACTACTCTGTTATTCTTTGTTTTTGGCTGCCAGAATCGACCATCAATTG
>CAZFDE010000079.1:0-12369 GCA_964517795.1 uncultured Pirellulales bacterium
CCAAGGGTTCGGCTGTTCGCCGATTAAAGTGGTACGCGAGCTGGGTTCAGACCGATGCGAATCAGGTCGGTCCCTATCTGCCGTGGGCGCAGGAATCTTGAGAGGATGTTTCCTTAGTACGAGAGGATTGGGAAGCACCGACCGCTGGTGTTCCGGTTGTGCCGCTAGGTGCACCGCCGGGTAGCTACGTCGGGAACGGATAACCGCTGAAGGCATCTAAGCGGGAAGCCCACCTCAAGATGAGGATTCCATGTTCCTTCGGGAACAAGAGGGCCCAGATAGACGATCTGGTTGATAGGCCGGGTGTGTAAGTCCCGAGAGGGATTCAGCTGACCGGTACTAATGCTCAATTACTTGACCATATCCATTTTTGGTTGTGTCGGTATATTAAAAAAACGTCATAGCATCCGCATAATTCGTCGCTCGTCGCGCGTGGCTGGTCGCCGGTAAAGGCAGGCCGGTTGCAACGCAAAAGGGCGATAGTTGACAAGTGAATATATGCGTCCAATAGGGCGATATAACGAATTTCCTGGTGACCTTACCGGCGGGGAAACGCCTGATCCCATTCCGAACTCAGAAGCTAAGCCTGTCCGGGCCGATGGTAGTCCTTCGGGGCGAGAGTAGGTATCGCCAGGTCTATAAAGGCCGAGTGGGTAGCCCCATTCGGCCTTTGCCTTTTTAAAAGGCAAAATGAGAATAAGTTGAATAACTGGGTTTAAGGTGGTATAATATATGCTGTTGACAGGAAGGATTATAATTTATGCCGACAATATTACTGGTAATGGGATGGCGGTTCTTTTTCTATTCTAATGAAGAAAATGAACCGATTCATATTCATTACCAAAAAGCGGAAAAGGAATGTAAATACTGGCTGGATACCAAAAACTTTGGCTTGAAAGAGGCTTTTAGTTACAATATGAATAGCAAGGAGAAACGGCAAGTTAAGAAAATAATTTTTGAGTATTTTGAATATATCGAGCGTGAGTGGACTGATTTTCAGAAACGAGTTAAATCATGAACAAATATCATATGATCAAAGATGTTGTATTTATCAATGGTAAAATGGTACTGACTATCGATGGCAAGCAATACGAATTCTCACTGGCGGATATATCCACACGACTTGCTGCCGCTTCATCAGAGCAAAGGCAGGCGTTTCAGATATCCCCCTCAGGATACGGTATTTACTGGCCGTTAGTGGATGAAGATTTATCCATCGATGGCTTACTTCAATTAAAATCTAAATCCGGTTACAGAACGAAATCGTCGACTCATCACAATTGATAAAATGAAAAAGACAAAAGGGGCAGCGTGTTTCGGGATTAACGAATCTATGAAGCAGGGGGGCCTCGGTTTTACACTAATCGAATTGCTGGTGGTCATGAGCATTATTTCGATGTTGATGAGTATCCTGCTGCCCGGTTTGTCGCGGTCTCGGGAGATTGCCAAGCGGGTGGACTGTCTTTCCCAGCAGCGTCAGCTTTACCTGGGTTGGAATCTGTACGGGATGGATCATGACGATGCGATCCCCAGTTCGCATACCCTCTGGAATAACAATGCGGCCGGCTCGGATGACGATCATTGGGTCGCCGACGGCCCACCAATCCCCGGCAACCCCATCGGCGGGACCGAACTGGCTCTTGAAGAAGGAGCTCTCTGGAGTTATGTGGCCGAAACCGAAAAAATCTTTCGCTGTAAAAGTGATCGCAGCGAACTGCTGCGCAGCTATTCCATCAGTTGGGTAATGGGCGGTTCGCTGACCGGCACTGGGATCAGCGGTTATTACAGCACCACCCAGATTACCCGGCCGACGGAAAAGATCGTTTTTGTCGATGCCGAGCAGAATATTCCCTATAACTGGATACACGGCGGATTTTATCCGCTGGACGATGCCGGTGAAAACGCCCGCTGGAGTTCGGATAGCCGGCAATTGCGGCAAATGAGCCTGCGGCATACCGATGGGTTCAATATCAGCTTCGCCGACGGGCACAGCGAATATTACAAGTATCAGGATCCTCGAACCGTTCGGATGCTCAAATTTGAGATCAGCGCCGACCAGGCCAAAAACGACAACGAGGACTTAATAAACCTGGCCGAGATGCTCGAGGGAGATTAAAAATGGTCATAAGCGGAGTTTACAGCAATGGGAATTGAAATACCGGAATGGCTCAAAAGTGAAATGCGGCTGCGGTTCGAGCTGATGCGCGAAGACGTCAACCGCAATCCGCGACTGATTGCCGGAATTACCCTGGCATCGGTATTTATTTTATTGATCGTGATTATTTCGCTCTTGATTCCGAACGGCAAGCCCCAGATCAAACCCGTCAAATACGAATGGTATTACGATCTGAATACCGAGCAGTTATTTGTTGCACGGGCCGATCAGGGCAGTCTCATCGACGCGCCCTCAGGCCTGACGGATACCAACGAACCGGCCGGCGTGAAAGCCTATGTCTTTACCTATGACAGCGGGACCGAGCCGAACGATTATTTCATCGGATTTCTTGAAAAGCCCGACCCGAATTATGTGCCGGACGATTCGGCCGCAGGTACGCGAGGCGGCTACGGCGTGTGGGCAAAAGGCAAACTCATCAAGCGCCCGGAAGACGAAAAATGGTATTCCGCCTCGAGCCGGGAAGGGCGATGGATATGGCAGAAAGCTTTTTCGCCGAACGATGACGGGCAAAGTCCGCGGTATTATCCTGCAAAAAAATAGCAGTGTTCAATTATATCCGGGCAAACACTTCAAATCGCCTTCCGCAATGCCTCGATGACATTTTTTCTGGCTTCCGCCAGCGGCATTTTCATGTTGATCCCGCTGGCCATGGTATGCCCGCCGCCGCCGAATTGCTGAGCGATCACTCGCACATCGACCGACCCGGTGCTGCGAAGCGAGCATTTCACCGATCCGTCCTCGAGCTCCACGAAAAGGACGGCCGCCTGGACCGGTTCGATCCGGCGACACTCGTCGATCAGGTTTTCAGTATCCTTCAATACCGCCCCGGTGGCTTCAAAGTCCTTTTGGGTGATCTGCTGTACGGCCAGTTTGCCGTCATCATACAATTCGAGCCCATCAAGCATTCGGCTCATCAACCGAAAGCGCTGCGGCGAGAAATTTTGATAGAGCTTGTGGTAAATGGCCGCAGGATCAAGTCCCAGATCGATCAGATCGCCGCAGACACGCAGGGCCGTACTGTCGGTGTTGTTGAAATGAAACCAGCCCGTATCGGTCGCAATCGCAACGAACAACGCTTCGGCGATATCGCTGGACATAGGCCAGCCGGCATACTTAAACAGTTCGTAAACGATCAGTCCGGTCGCGGCCGCCGTCGTATCGATCAACTGCACATCGCCCAGCCCGTCGTTGGTCAGATGATGATCGATCACCAGGATCGGCTTTTTGCTTCTTTCAAGTACATCGGCAAATGTGTCTAACTGATTGGTGCTGTTGACATCGACCAAAATCACCAGATCTGCCTCCTCGAAACCGCAGGTTTTGAGTTGTTCGCCGTTATCCGGATTGAAAATAAAGGGGGCTTGCGGGAACAGAAAGCCATACCAGTCCGGAATTTCAGAAAGAAACAAGGTCCCCACCGTCTTACTCAACGCCCGCAACGCGCCCGCCGCCGCTAATATGCACCCGCACGCATCGCCGTCCGGCTTGGTGTGCGAGGTAATAAAAATATTCGTTGACCGGTCAATAAGCTGCAATGCCTTGTCAAAATCCAGTGTTTTGATCATATTCTATCCTTCTTGGCTGTTGCCGTCGATTTTACCCGAAAGAATCGCATTATCCGTATATCGGCTCTTTTGTCAAGATGGTCTGTCATAAATGCATATTTACGACACGTGTCTTCAATAATGCGTCTGCACGGTTATCAAAATCGATCAACAGGCAATCTTTGTCCGATAAATACTCGAGCTGAGGTTTTTTTATATTTTTTTTTGGGATTTGTACGCACGGCCTTGATCCCTAAAAAAAAGATATCCGTTAAATCCCCGTATAAACCGTCATAAGCCGCCTTGTTAAAGATTGAAAAATTCGGTCGACTTGGTGCACTTGTTCTACTTGTGAGGCTTGTTTGAAACCAGGTTATGTAACCTGGATGCAATGCCGAAAACCTAACTATATGATTAAAAACAAGGGGAAATGATAACCCTCACAAAAGCAAAGTTTTTACGATGAGATATTCAAAACCAAACAGAAATCAAAAGAGATTGCGTTTTCAGCTTGGCCTTTTATTGATCCTGCTGATGCCGTTTGCAGCGATGGCCGTCGATGCCGAAAAAATCGAATCTCATCTTGAGGATATCGGCGAAGAGCAGTTATTGATGTTCTTTGATCCCAATGAGATCATCATGACGGCATCGGCTCGTCGGCCAAAGCCGCTGAATCGCGCGACCGCCGCCATGTATATCATCACTCAAGAAGATATCCGCGCGATCGGCGCGCAGAATCTCTACGAGGTGTATCGCAGTGTGCCCGGTATGGATATTGCACAAACCGATACGACCGGTTATGTGGCCAGTGCCCGGGGATTGGCTCAGGTGCACGCCAAACGCTTGCAGATTCTGCTGGACGGGCGGCCGTTGTATCAGCCGGCCGAGGGGATGATGGATTTTCGGTTTGACCCGATGTTTTTGGAAAATATCGATCACATTGAAATCATCCGCGGATCAGCCGGTGTGACCTGGGGTGTCAATGCCATGAATGGCGTCATCAACATTGTGACCAAGCATACCAAGGATACCAAAGGCGGTTTGATCTACGGGGCATTTGGCAATCGCGAATACCAAAACGGAATTCTCCGCTACGGCGGCCACGAAGAAGGATTCGGCTGGCGCGGTACGGTCGGCGCATATAATATCAACGGCCAAGGCGGCAATGGCGGCGACGATGCGTATGACGATGTTCGCGATTTCGACACAACCGGCCGAACCGATGTGACGCTCAAAGACGGTTCGACGCTGATGTTGGCCGGCGGGCATTCATTTTTCTCCGATGCCAATCCAAATCAACGGACGAACTGGCATGAATCCAGTCAGTATATCAACACCATTTGGCGAAAAGAATATGCCAAAGATGCTGCGGTCCAGCTTCGCTGGAGTGAAAGTTTTTACAATCGCAGACGATCCACCTCATTTACCCGTCGTGTTCGCGAAGATATGATCGAATTTCAAAACAATTTTATTAAAGGCAAACACAATCTTGTCTGGGGCGCTGACTGGATCCGTGATACCCAGGCGACCCGAGGCGTTCAGCCCAACCCGTATATTAACAACAGTTATTTGCAAGGCTCTAAGCCGACGCGTGTTTTTTATGATCAGTTCAGTGCGTTTATCGAAGATGAAATTGCCTTGAAAGACAATCTCTGGCTGACATTAGGTGGTCGCGGTTACTACAGTGAATTAACACATGATGACTGGGCCGCACTGACGGCGCTGGTCTGGCGAGTTAAGCCTAAGCATTACCTGCGATTCGCCATGTCGCGTTCCTTCCGTCGGCCGTTGATGAGAGAACGATTCTCCTACATTCAAAGAGAAAACGGCAGGTTTACCGAACTGGGAAACGAAAATCTCGATAACGAAAGCCTCGAGGCCTATGAGATCGGCTACCGGGGTAAATTCGCCGATAACGTTGAACTCAATGTGGAAACATTCTGGAACCGTCACCAGGATCTGATCACTAAACGCAGGTTGACGAATGCCGAATTACAGGCATTACCTGGTTTTAGCGGTGCATCCGGGACACCCTTATATTGGGAAAATGCGTTAGGGACCCTGGAAACGTACGGTCTGGAAACGTCACTGGACTGGCGGCCGTATGACTGGTGGCTGATCAAGGCCAGCCATACCTATACCCATCAGACCGGTGAGAACCGTGTCAATGATGAAGATCGCGGCAGTATCAATGTATGGACACCGCCCAAGCATAAATTCAGTCTGATCAACCGATTTTATATCGATGACAAAACAATGCTTCATACCCGCATATACCGGTCAGATCCGATATTTACCGCCAACAGCGATAAAGTCCCGGCCTACTGGAAAGTTGATTTTCGTCTCTCACGAAAGATCTTTGACGATCGCGGTGAGATTGCCTTCGGGATCGCCAATGTCCAGGACCACTGGCATTATGAAGCGGAAAATCGAGGTAACAATATAACAGATGCCCGGGATATTGAAGTTCCGCGTCTGGTCTATTTCCAGATATTCTATGAATTCTAAAATCCTTCTTTTCCTGGATTAGACAAAAAGCCCCGATTTCAGGTCGGGGTTTTTTATTGGGCGTTTGGAGCGGTTATTGCTTTTCAATACAAGCGAGGATCCGTCGCGCGGCAACGGTTTTGGAGACATTCTCAAAACAAATCCAGTTACGGTTTCGCGGTTTGACATGAATGGTCACCTTTTCAGAATCAATCGCATCGGGGGTATTGGCCACAATCATATCGAGGTTTTTGCCGGCCAGTTTTTTTTCGGCGTTTTCTAAAAGATGTTTATCATCCAGTGCAAAACCGACAACGATCTGAGCGTTTCGCTTATGGGCCCCGGCCCAGCCAAGGATATCAACCGTCCGCTTGAGCTGGAGGCTCATCTGCGCTTTTGACTTTTTGATCTTAACGCTCGATGTGGACAAAGGGGTATAATCGGCCACCGCGGCAGCCATGACCAGGCAATCGGAATCGGCGAAATATTGCTTTACCGCATCCCCCATATCTTTCGCGCTGGTGACCGATACAATATCTGCCTGTGCGGGAGGTTTGATCGTTGTTGGGGCGGCGATCAGAGTCACTGTATGGCCGGCACGAATCGCCGCACGGGCCAGGGCAAAGCCCATCCGGCCGCTGGAGGCATTGGAAATAAAACGGACCGGATCGATATATTCGCGCGTACCGCCGGCGGTGATCAGAAAATGCTTTTTCGCTTTGGATTTGCCGCGGGATGTCATGGGGCTTACTTTTTGCGTGTGAGCAGTTTTTTCAGGGCATCGATGATCTCGTCCGGCTCGGCCATCCGGCCCACTGCTTCGTCCCCGCAGGCCAACCGGCCGGTATTCGGCCCGACAAAAACGAAGCCCATTTTTTTGAGTTTTGCGGTATTCGCCTTCACGGCCGGATTGGACCACATCCGGTCGTTCATTGCCGGGGCGATCAGGGACGGTTTTTGCCAGGCCGCACATAAAAGCGTGCTCAGCAGATCGTCACACATACCGTTGGCGGCCTTGCCGATAATATTGGCCGTCGCCGGAGCAACCACAACCAAATCGGCCTGCCGGGTAAGATCGATATGCGTGATCTTGAAGTCCTGCGGTGCTGTCCACATGGACGTAAAAACAGGGTTGCACGTCACCGCCTCGAAACTCTTGGGCCGGATCAATTCACAGGCATTGGCGGTCATTACCGTATGGACAACTGCACCGGCGGCCGTGAGCTTCGACGCCAGATCGACGGCCTTATATGCCGCCACCCCGCCGCTGACGCCCAGCAGGACCCGAATCGTTTCGAATTGTCGCTTCGAATTGCCGGCCATAAAGCCCCCGGATGTTACTGTTCGGCGGGTGTGCCTTCCATCTCGAATTTGATCTTATCCTGGCGGATCTCTTCGACAACGATCTCCATCTGGGTCATGCCCCGCGAGTTCTCGATCAGCGGGCGAGAACCCTGAAGCAGCTCGTTGAGCCGTTTTTGGATCAGAGCGGTTAATTTGAATCGCCCACCTGCCTTTTCGATTAGGCTTGAATCTTTTAATGCTTCGATCATCTGTTTGGTAACCTCCAATGATCAGATTTTGTTTATTCGTTTACATTTTGAATGATCTGCATGACTTCGTCGATCGCATGGTCGAGCACGTCATTGATCACCATATGGTCGTAATGCTGCCACGCGGCAGCGATCTCATCGTCGGCCTGGTCCAATCGCAATTTCGCCTTTTGCGGTTCTTCACCTCGGCCGCGGTTGTTCATCCGCTGTGCAAGCTCTTTTTGTGTCGGCGGCAGGATGAAAATCAGTTCCGAATCCGGATATTTCATTTTGACCTGCCGGGCGCCCTGGACATCGATCTCGAGGATCACCGTTCGGCCCCGCTCAAGCTGCTCGAGCACTTTGCTTTTGGGCGTGCCGTAATAATTGCCGAACACCTCGGCATATTCGAGCAGATCGCCTTTCGCGATCCGATCTTTGAAGTCGGTCTTGGAAACGAAAAAATAATCTTTACCGTCGGTTTCCTTCGGGGATTTCGGACGCGTCGTCATCGAAACGCTCAGATACACGTTCTTCATGCGTTCGAGGACCGCGCGGCAGATCGTGCTTTTGCCTACCCCGGATGGACCGCTGATAATGACCAGTTTTCCTTTTTCTGATTTTGCCATATTACCCTGTAGAATAGCTATTCGATATTTTGAACCTGTTCCTTGATACTGTCAATGCGGCATTTGATATCGACGACGATCTGGATAATCCCGGTATCCGATGCCTTGCTGGCGATAGTATTGGCCTCGCGCAGCATTTCCTGGCTGATAAAATCGAGCCGTCGGCCCGCCACGGCATCGTCTTTGCATGTTTGCATGAGCTGCTTGAGATGTGAATCAAGCCGCGAAATCTCCTCGCGAATATCCGCCCGGTCTGCATAGACCGCGACTTCTCGTGCGAGTGTTTCTTCGTCCAGTTTCAAACTCGCACCGGCCAGCAGTTCATCGACCCGCTTTTGAAGCTTGTCCCGGTATTCCTGCATGACCTGTCCGCTTCGTGAGCGGATCTGCTCGAGATCTTCGCCGATTACCTTGCAATGCTCTGCCAGGTCATCCGCGATCGTCTGGCCTTCCGTTGAACGCATCTGCCGCAGGTTCTCCAGTGCTTTTTGTGAAACCTCTATCACCGTCGCCCGGATTGCGTTGGCCTTTTCCTCGCGCGGCTGAACCGGCTGGATCACGCCGGGGACCAACAGTAAACCCGACAGGTCCACCGTGCAGTTCAGGCGGTTATCTTGGGAAAATTGTTCCAGCCTTGAGAGCATGACCTTGACGGCTGCATCGTCGATATCGAACAGTACCTCATCCGAAACGTTTTTCATGCGAAGGTTATAGTTGATCGTGCCGCGCGTCAGGTTTTCGCGAAGCAGGTTCTCGATCTCCTGCTCCATGAACGCAACCGAATCGGGCACCCGCACCATCGTCTTGAGATATCGATTGTTGACCGATTTGATCTCAACCGTATAGTCGATGCCGCCGCTTTCGGTACGGGCCTCACCAAAACCTGTCATACTCTGGATCATCGTTTCTGTCTCGCGATTCAAGCGTTAAACATTTCCTGAAGTCAGGTTATTGTTGTTCATCCGGCAATGCGGGCTGCATCGGCATTTGCGGCTGCTGCTGATCTGCCATATCATCCTGCGGCATGGGTGCGGCCGGCGCCGGTTGTACCGGCTGTGAGCTGGTTTGCTGCGGCTGGCCCATATCCCGCACGGACGGCTTATAGAATTTCGCCAGAAAAATAGACAGCAGAATGAACAGACACGCCATTGAGATCGTCACCCACGTCAGAAAATCGCCGGTTTTCGATCCCATCAGGTTCGATGCCATGCCGCCGCCAAATGCGCCGGACAGTCCGCCGCCGCGACCCTTCTGGATCAGGATCACCAGGATCAACAAAGCTGCGTTCAATACCCAGATCACCGCCAACACATGCATAAAAAATCCGATCGCTAATACAGGTAACCCTGTCATCGTGTTTCCCCTTATTGAATAGAAGCCTTAATAATTGCCGTAAAATCGTCCGCCTTCAGGCTCGCGCCGCCGACCAGTAAGCCATCCACATCCGGATTGGCCATCAGCTCGGCCGCATTATCCGGCTTGGCCGAACCGCCATACTGGATCCGGATCGAATCGGCGCTGCTTTGATCGTACATCTCTGCCAGCAGCCCGCGAATCATCGCGTGTACTTCCTGGGCCTGCTGCGGGGTGGCCGTCTTGCCCGTGCCGATCGCCCAGACCGGTTCGTACGCAATGGTCACACCGGTGATCCGCTCATCACATATCCCGGCAAGGCCCGTTTTGATCTGACGGGTCACGACCGCGTCGGTTTGCCCGGCTTCGCGTTCTTCCAGCAGTTCGCCGACGCACAGGATCCCGCGCAGACCGCCGTTGATCGCGGCCAGCAGTTTCTTGTTGACCAGTTCGTCTGTCTCCCCGATGACATGCCGACGCTCGGAATGTCCGCACAGAACATAGGCACAACCGATATCCTTGAGCATCTTGGCACTGATCTCGCCTGTAAATGCGCCTTTCTCTTCGAAATATAGATCCTGAGCGCCCACTGCAATATCGCCAGAGCTGACCGCCGCCGCCACGGATTGAATATACACAAACGGCGGGATCACCGCGACATCGACGCTGTCGCCCGCAAGACCTTCGGCACCCGCTCGGACACCTTTGGCCAGTTCGACACTGCTGTGGCTGTCGGTATTCATCTTCCAGTTACCGGCAATAAATGGTTTTCTCATAAAAATCTCCGTTTCCTTTGATCTAAAATTAAACATTACTTCTCGTCATCTTAAAGGACGTCCTGTGCGCGCGGAAAACTGCCCAGAATCGACAACTGCAGGCAGTGATTGCGAACCTCATTGAGTCCGTCCTGGATATTCTGATTGGTTCGGTGGCCCTGGATATCGACAAAGAAGTAATACTCCCATTGCCGCTTCTTGCTGGGCCGCGATTCGATATTGGTCATATTGATATTGAACCGCCGAAAGACATCCAGCACATCCACCAGCGCCCCGGCCTTATGGGCGGTACTGAACAGGATAGTGGTTTTGTCTTCACCGGTCGGCTTGGCGTCTTCTTTCGCCAGCACCAGAAACCGCGTGACATTATTGGCGATATCTTCGATATTTTCGCAGATCACCATAAGCTCATACAACTCGGCAGCAACCGCTGAACCGATTGCCGCGGCATTTTTCTCCGATGCGGCCATCTCCGCCGCCTTGGCGGTCGAAGCCACCGGGATCGTCTTGGCTTCTTTGAATGTTGCGCTGAGCCAGCTTCGACACTGGGCGAACACTTCCGGCTTGGAATAGATCCGCTCAACTTCCTCGAGGCTGCAGTTGCCCAGCAGATTATGATGGATCGCCATCAAGACCTCCGAGCAGATATGGATATCCGAATCGACGAACGCATCGAGCGTTTCGATCACGCCGCCGCCGGTCGTATTTTCGATCGGCACAATCCCCAGGTCGCAATGGGCCTTGCTGACCTCGCCGAAGACGCTGCGGATATCCGCCAGCGGTTCGTACTCGACGCTTTGGCCGAACTTGAGCATTGCGGCCGTATGACTGAAGCTGCCCGCCGGACCGAGATAGCCGATTCGAAGCGGCCGCTCCAAAAAGAATGAACCGCTCATCAGCTCCCGCCATAACGCCATCAGGCACTTGTCCGGCAGGGGCCCTTTGTTCTGCTTGACGATCTTGTCCAGCACTTTTTTCTCGCGATCGGGTGCGTAGATCTGGCCGCCGGTCTGGCTCTTGAGTTTGCCGATATCCACCACCACGCGCGCACGCTCATTGATCAACTGAACCAGTTGAGCGTCGATCTCGTCAATACGTTTTCGCAGTTCTTCGAGCGACATATAGACTTCCCACGCGATCCAACAGCCCGGATTCGTCTTGTTGAATCTTTAGATAACCTCTACAATCAGCAATATGGATTACGGCGATTTTATAGAAACCTATTCTTTTATCAAAAAAGCCCGGCCGCGTCAATCAAATTGGCTCATAAGTTTTATAAATATAAAGGATTTAGCCCTGCATGACACAAATGCTTGAATATACTGTTTTTAAGACCAAGTGGGGCTTTTTCGGCCTAAGCACGACCGAAAAGGGCCTGTACCGTAGCGTCTTGCCTTTGGAATCAAAAGAAAGGGTTAAGTCAATACTATTAAAAGATTTAGGTGTTATCGAGGTGGCAGCGATATATAACACGGTCCTTGAATCTGATCTTCAGCAATCAGTAAAAGACTATTTTTGCGGCCAATCCGTCGATTTTCACCGCGTCAAATGCGATTTTTCGGGATTCCCGCCCTTTTCAGTGTCGGTCCTCAAGGCCCTTCAAGGCATAAGATATTCAAAAATAAGCAATTACAAAAAATTGGCCGAAAAGGCGGGATTTCCAAATGCCGCCCGAGCCGTCGGGACCGTTTTAAAAAATAACCGCCTGCCGTTGATCGTCCCCTGCCACCGGATCATCCGCTGCGACGGCCGACTCGGCGGCTTCTCCGCGCCCGGCGGCATCAAGACAAAGCAAAAAATGCTCGACCTGGAAAAACGGTGTCCGGTAATTTTTTAAGAAGGGCTTTTCGCAGCTAACGATTTAAACCAGGT
>CAZFDE010000080.1:0-11443 GCA_964517795.1 uncultured Pirellulales bacterium
AAAGCTATCACATTGTAAAAAAAGAACTTCCAAATTATTCAGCAAACCCTAAATATACCATGCGAATTATTCTATCGAGATGCGCTCAATAATCAAGAAGTGTTTACCGGTTTCGGTGTTCGTAGGCGCGCCAGAGCAGGTCGAGGTAGGCCTTTTTCGATTCGAATTCGTCCTGGAGTCGTTGGTATCGGTCCGGGTCTTTGTAGATATCCTCGTCGCCGAATTGCTCCTGCATTTGTTCGATCTGCTGTTCGACGGTGACAATTTCATCTTCGATCTGTTCGATGCTCCATGGATTGAATTGTTTCAGCTCGGCCGGCGTTTTGGATTTGGGCACAGCAGCGGTTTTTCGCAACATCGGTTTTTTGGTTTTTTCTTCAGCGGCCGCTGCGTTTCGCTTTTCGAGGGCGTCGGCATACGCGCTGTAGGGGCCGAGGAACAGTTCGAATTCGCCGATCTGCGTATGACCGAGGTCATTCGCACCGATGACCAGCAGCCGGTCGGCCACCTCCTCCAGAAAATACCGGTCGTGGCTGACCGTGATCACGGTCCCGTCAAAATTGCTAAGCGCTTCTTCGAGCATCTCACGGCTGGGGATGTCGAGATGATTCGTTGGCTCATCGAGAATCAGGACCTGCGGAGCAGACAGCACCAGCCGACACAGGGCCAGGCGATTGTGCTCGCCGCCGCTGAGGCTCTCGACCTTTTTGAGGACATCGTCGCCGGAAAACAGGAATGCGCCTAATCGCCCGCGGATTTGTTCGGGTGTCATTTTCGGCCGCACTTGACGCGCCGAATCCAGTACGGTTAGATCGCCATCAAGCTCGGCTCCGGCCTGATCGAGATAGCCGACGCTGATATTGGTCTTGCGTTTGACCGAACCGGCGGTCGGTTCAAGTTTGCCAAGCGCCAGTTTCAGCAATGTCGTTTTGCCGGTGCCGTTTGGCCCGATGATGCCGAGCCGCTGGCCTTCCTGGACATCGAAGGTCAGATCCTTAAACAGTTCCAGACCATCAAAGGCGATGCCGGCCCTGGAAAATTCCAGCACCGTCTGTGTGCGGACGCTTTTTCGCTCGGCTCCGGCGAATGCAAAATCCAACGTCTTGTCATGCGTGGGTTTGTCCAGAAAATCGGGATTCTCATCCAGCAGACGGTTGAGGAATTTCTTGCGGCCGCGGGCCACCTTGCTCATCCCCTCCTGGTCCTTGTTGCGGGCGATGAAATCTTTAGTGCGTTCGATATACGCGGTCCGCTGGTCGTGCTGCCGCTGCAATTGCAAATCCTGGATTTCCTTCTGCTGACGATACGTGCTGTAATTGCCCGTAAAGATACGGACTTTTGTATGATGGACCTCGACAACCTTTTCGATCACGCGATCCAGCAGATACCGATCGTGGCTGACGATGACCGCTGCACCGGGATAATTGTTCAAGAACCGCTGCAGCCATTCGGTTCCTTCCCAGTCGAGATGGTTTGTCGGCTCATCCAGCAGCAGAAGCTGCGAATCCTCCAGCAGTACCCGGGCCAGGTACAGCCGCGAAATTTGCCCGCCGCTCAGCGCCGCAACTTTCTGGGCGAAATCCCGCTGCTCAAAGCCCAGTCCCGCGGCGATCTCACGGGCCCTGGCATTGAAGGCATAGCCGCCGGCGGTATGAAATTCGTGGCAGAGCCGATCATACTGTTTCATCGCCTTAGCCAATTCTTCGCCTTCAAGTTGCTCCATCCGGGCCGAGATGAGTTTGATCTTTTTTTCGATATCAAACAACGGGCCGGCCGCCGAATGCAGAAACTGCTCGACCGTCTGGTCGGGGTCGATTTGCGGCTCCTGCGGCAGATAACTGATCGCCAGCGATTTGTTTTTGGCCACCTTTCCGATGTCCGGCCGGATCGTTCCCAGGATCAGCTTCAGCAGCGTCGTTTTGCCGCTGCCGTTTGGGCCGATCAGGCCGGCTTTCTCCTTCGGGTGAAGCACCAGCTCCAATCCGTCAAAGATCACATCGCTGCCGAATCCGACATGAATATCCTGTAAGTTCACGATTGACATAGAACCGCTATTATAATCGCAGAAACGCTTCGATGCAATTTCGCCGGTTCAAGAGGATGTTTCGGTGTCGCTGTAACATTCTCTCGGGCCGAAAAGTTCGGGATACAGGCCTTTCTCGAAAAAGAATTGGCGGATATCGCTGCATAGGTGGCACTTGGAGGCATACTGATCAAGGGGTTGATATCCGTGCTTTCGGGCTTCGGCCAGCCAACCATACGGACCTTCATTGAACAGCGTTTCAAATAAAGTATGAAATTCCGGGGTGAATCCGCACCAGATATCGCAGAGACTTTTATGAGTCAAATTGCCGACGATGATTCCGCTGCAGGTACCGCTGAAGATATTGCTGTAGGGGTCGATATGGACACCGGCCGAACCGAGCAGGGATCTTCCGCAGGCATTATCTTTGAATGCCTCGGCGGGTTTGTCGGAGACCAGCGGAGCGATCACCACCGCCGCCCGGCCGGTAAACCGGCACGGATAATCGCCGATCGCTTTGCAGTAATGATCCTGCCGCATCGCTTCGCTTATATTTTTCATCGCAACCGGATCATTAAGATGTTTTTCCCACCGTACCAGGATACGATCCGGCCCGAGCATCTCCCCGGCGATGCGTGCCAGCAGCCGCAGCGGTTCGATATCCACAAATTCCTGGTGAAACGGATCGCAACTGATCTTGAGTGTGTTCATGCCGAGTTGGTCGAGTGCAGCTATCTTTTCGCGGATCACTTTTTCCTCAGTCGCCCAAAAGCCGTTGGTTTCAACCATATCGGCCGGGCCGAGTCCCTGTTGTTGTCCGGCTTCGAGAATTTCACAGAGCCGGTCAAAATGCAAAAACGGCTCACCGCCGGTCAGGTGGATCTTCGCCTTATCTCCGACTAAGTCTTTGAGTCCTTTCCATGCACTGATCGCCATCTCGACCGGCATCCGGCCGCCGAGCTGCGGGCCGCAATTGTAATAGCAGAACGCGCAGCGGCAGTTGCATTGATACGTCAGCAGCAGACCCGCCGATTTCCATAGCTTGAACTTCGGATGATTGCGGTCGAGCGTTTGGTTATAAATATTATCGTTCAGCGTTTTCATGATGATGCTTTTTCAAATGAATCTGAATCACGGTGATGTCGGCCGGCGTGATGCCGGAGATTCGCGATGCCTGGCCGAGTGTCTGAGGGCGAAACACCGCCAGTTTCTCTTTGGCTTCGGCCCGCAGATGCGAAATACCGCGATAGTCCAAATCCGGCGGCAACTGTTTTTTGTCGAGATTTTTTAATCCGGTTGCCAGTTTTTCCTGCTTGGTCAGATAGCCCTCGTACTTGGCATCGATAGTGACGGCTTCGATCACATCGCGACTGAATTTTTCATTCCGCACAAACTGTTCTTCATTCAGTTTGTCCGCCCATTTGCTGTCGGGCCGGCGCAGATCGTCCCAAAGGCTTTGCCCGTCACGGCGCGTTTGCTGCAAATACGTTTTTAGTTTTTCGATGTCGCCGATTTTTTTCTCGAAGCGCTTTTTACGATCTGCATCGGCCAAGCTTATCTCGATCGCAATCGGTGTGAGCCGTCGGTCGGCATTATCGCTTCGAAGACTGAGTCGATATTCCGCGCGTGAGGTGAACATCCGGTATGGCTCATCGATCCCACGTGTCAGCAGGTCGTCGATCATCACACCGATATAGGCCTGATCACGGCCGAGGATCACCGGTGATTCATCCTGCAATTTTCGCACCGCGTTGATTCCGGCAAGGATGCCCTGTCCGGCCGCCTCTTCGTAGCCGCTGGTGCCGTTGATCTGCCCGGCCAGAAACAGGCCCTCGATATGCTTGCATTCGAGATTCTGTTTCAACTGGATCGGCGGACAGTAATCGTACTCGATCGCATAGGCGTAATGAACGATCCGCGCCCGCTGTGTGCCGGGCAGCAGTTTGATCATTTCATCCTGTACGTCGCGGGGCACCGATGTACTGATGCCGTTGCAATAGATCGTCTCGACGCTGCGCTGTTCGGGCTCGAGAAAAACCTGGTGCCGGGGTTTGTCGGCGAACCGGATGATCTTGGTTTCGATGCTCGGGCAGTACCGCGGACCGGTCGATTGGATCTGGCCGCTGAACAGCGGCGCCCGCTGGAGATTGTCCCGCAAAAGCTGATGAATCGTTTCATTGGTCCATGTGATCCAGCAGGGAACTTGCGCACAATCAATCCGGTTGTTCATAAATGAAAATGGCTGCGGGTCGTCGTCACCGTGCTGAATTTCACACTGATCGAAATCGACGGTTTTGGCGTCGAGCCGCGCGGGGGTGCCGGTCTTGAGCCGCTCGACGGTCAATCCGATCCGCCGCAGGGCATCAGAAAGGGCGTTACTGGCCGGCTCATCCAGCCGACCGCCCTCGAAGGTTTCGTTTCCGATATGCATGATCCCGCGAAGAAACGTCCCGGTTGTAACAATGACAGCGGGCGCTTTATATATGCTGCCGTCGGCACAACCGATCCCGCAAACGGTATTATTTTCGACACGGATATCGGTGGCCATCGCTTCGATAATCGTCAGGTTTGGGATTTGCTCCAGTGCGTTTTGCATATACCGGCTATAGGCGAATTTGTCCGCCTGGGCACGGGGTGATCGCACCGCTGGGCCTTTGGACCGGTTGAGCAGACGAAATTGGATTGCGGTTGCATCGGTTGCCAATCCCATCAATCCGCCCATCGCATCGACCTCACGGGCGATCTGGCCTTTGGCCAGTCCGCCGATCGCCGGATTACAGCTCATCTTGCCGATCGTATCTTTACTGATCGTAACCAAGGCGGTTTGTGCCCCCAACCCGGCCGCGGCATGGGCCGCCTCGATCCCGGCGTGCCCGCCGCCGATGACAATACAATCGAAGGATTTGGCTTTCATAGTGGTTCGGATAAGGCGACCGCCGAAGCGATCGCGAAGTTCGCGGTATGCGTGATGCTGATACTGATATGGCCGATGCCGAGCTTTTCGGCGATGGCCTTGACCTCGTTATATAATGTTACCTGCGGCTGGCCCTGCGGGTTATTGACGATTTCGATATCGGTCCAGGCGATCTTGCCGCGCCAGCCGGTTCCACAGAGTTTCAGAATTGCTTCCTTGGCAGCGAATCGCCCGGCGAGTTTTTCGGTACGGTTCTTATTGGCATTGGCATAGGTCCTCTCGGGCTCGGTAAAAACGCGGCTGGTGAATCGCTCCCCATGCCGCTGGAGCATCTGCTCGATGCGGCCGAAATCCACCAGATCGATCCCATGGGCAACCAGCGCCATCACTTAGCCTTCCTGTGCCCGCACATACAGTGTCTGAATACAAAAATTCACAAATGCGTCGAAACTGTCGGAGGCCGCTTCGTGAACGATCCGGCTCCACAGTTCTTTTTGTGCGGCCTGCTGACGCTCAAATTTCAATTTCTTTTCGAGTATCGGCTGCACGTCTTCGAACGTCTGATGACCAGCAGCTTGTTTCTGTTCAAGCTTAATCAAAAAGAAATGACCGTTTAGTTCGATCGGGCCTTCGATCCGCCCGACTTTCATGGCCATCGCCAATTCACCAAGTCCTTCATAGATTCCCTGAAATGATTCGGGATTGTACGGCCCCCACAATCCGCCATATTCACTGCGCGGCCCGTGCGAATGAGCGATGGCCAATTCAGCGAAATCCGCACCGTCATCGATCCGGGCTTTGAGTTGCTCGGCGAGCTGCCGTGCGGCCTCGGTTTTATCCTGATTGGGATCGCTGGTCGAGAACTTGGCCGGATCGATCTCGATCAAGCGAAATGTCACCGACCCTTCGCTGACAAACGATTCTTTCATGCGGTCATATAATCCCCTCAACTCGCTGTATGTTACCGGCTGAGGTTCGGGCATCTGATCCTGCATATAGGAATACGTCAGGATCATCTTTTTTTGGTGTTCGCGATATTGTTCGCGATCGATCCCCATTTGCTGCAGTGCCTGGTCGGCCCTGGCTGCATCGCCGCGAAAACCGGCCACAAATTTTTTGACCTCGGTATCCGCAGCCTGGTCGATCATTGTCTGGGCCTGTTCACCGGCCTTTTCTTTGGCCTGGGCCAACAATAAACGATTGCCTGCCTGTGAAACCACTACCTGGGTCAATTCGCCTTTGACCTGCTTGTAAAAATCAATATACGCCATTCGCTCGGCCATCGGTTTGGCACGTTTGATCAACGGTTTGACGACCTCATCGGCCGTGATCACCTCGTCGCCGATCCGCAGTGTAAACCCGCCCGAAGGCTGCGGCAGACCGGCAAGGTCTTCTTTCTTCATCGCATCGGGAATGTTCGCCCCTTCGATCACCTTGTTTTCATTGCCGCAGCCGGCCAACAGTAACGCCGCCAACAAACAGATCATATATCGCATCATCGAGGGATACTCCGTTCTTTTGATACTCGGATTTTGTTTCAGTTATTACTTTTTGTGACGGACACGCCCTTGGGCCAATATCGCGTCTTGTCGAACAGGTCCGGATTGTATCTTTGCAGGTAATTCAAAAACCAGATCCGATCCTCAACGCTCAGATCCGGCGGTGGCATACCGGCAAGGATCTCATCGAATTTCTCGCGCATTTTGATGACCTTTGAATCGGTACTGTCGGTCACATTTTTATAATGCTTGATATCTCGATGATTGCCGCAGTAATAAAAATCACCGGGATAATCCGGACATTCGTTTTCGAGCATCCATTTATCCGTCCGCAGCATTCTGAATTGACCCATATAGCTGAAGATCCAGTCACGGTGTTCATTGGTCTGTCCGGTCAACAGCGGCACCAGGCTCTTGCCATCGAACGTAAAATTTGTGGGCAGATGCGCATCGGCCAGTTCGACCATTGTCGGCAGAATATCGGAAAAATCCATGAGCGCATCAGTCGCACCGACCGGCCGCACCAGTCCGGGACAATTCACGATCATGGGCACACGGCTGCCCGCTTCGGTGGGGGTGTTTTTGCCGTGTTCTTCCGTTCCGTTGTCACCGGTAAAGAAAATAACGGTTCGTTCGCGCAATCCCTGATCGTCAAGTGTTTGAACGATCCGCCCGACGAGTTTATCGAAATACTCGACATTTATTTTAAGCGCCTGTTCACTGTTTTCGACCGGCTGATCCGGGTGGTCGGGTGTCGGGCCGATCGGCCGATGCGGCAGACAGGCAGAGTAATACGCCAAAAACGGCTTGTCTTTATTATCTCGTATAAAGCTGCTGATAAAACTGGTGAAGTAGTCCGGGCCGAAATCGCTCGGCTGAGTCTTGATCAAATTGCCGTTATGGGTGATTGACGGATGGAAATAGCGCGAACCGGCCGGGCCGCGCGGGCCATCCGGAAAATGCTGAACATCTCCGTACCCCTCTTTGTATGAAATCTGCCAGGTGAAATAATGATGAAAGCCGCTGCGCGGAATGGTTTTATTAGTCGGAGCAACCATTTGCCATTTGCCGGCGATCCCCGTTTCGTAACCGGCCTGCTGAAGGATTCGTGCAAAGATCGGCTCGGTTCGGGTGATATCGACATACGGCTCTTTGTGTCGCGGGCCGCCGGGGCGGTCGCCCATGTTATAGTAGCCGTTTCGAAAGCCGTAGCGGCCGGTCATCAACAACGCCCGGCTCGGACCGCAGACCGGCACTGTCCAGCAGGTATTGAAAAACATCCCGGTTTTTGCAAGTTTGTCGATGTTGGGCGTTCGGATCTCGGTATTGCCGTAGCAGCCAAGCAGTTCGGGCCCCAGGTCGTCAGCCATGATAAAAACAATGTTATACGGCTTATTCAAGGTGACCGAGGTTTGCTGCGGTTGACAACCATACAATACAGATGCCGAACTGATCGCTGCGGTTTTAAGAAATTCACGTCTGTTCACGGGTATTACCTTTCAAAATATTAATAGCCAACGGTCGGATTCGAACCGACAACCACCGGTTTACAAAACCGGAGCTCTGCCGTTGAGCTACGTTGGCACTTTGCCGCAAATGCAGCAAAATATGTATTCTACTGAAATCTCTGCCTCAGGTCAATAATTATACATTTTTGAAAAGTGGTTGAAAAATGACGCTTGCATGCTAAGATTCGGGTTTCAAGTGGAAAGGATTATGATGGATTTTCCGCCCGCAGCGACAATTAAAGAGTGTACGATTGAGATTCGCCCGCGTTACAGCGAGACCGACCAAGGGGGCGTCGTGCACCACAGTGTTTTTCCGGTGTATTTTGAGATGGGCCGCACCGAACTGCTGCGTGAAAACGGCACGGCCTATAAGGATCTCGAAAATGCCGGTGTCTTTTTCGTTATCGCCGAACTGAATATCAAGTACCGACGGCCCGCCGGTTATGATGAAGTCCTGGATTTGACGACCGAGTGCAGCAGGATTACAGCCGCCAAAATAGAGCATACCTATACACTGCGGCGAAAAGACGGTGTCATCATCGCCGAAGCAAGAAGCGTTTTGGCTTGTGTGTCGAAAGAGGGCAAACCCCGCCGCGTCCCGAAATTCATGCACCCGGAAGATTAGCATCTACCGGAAAATACGATTGCCTGTTCAGGTTACAGGCGATGAATAATCGGTTATAAAAGCAGGAAAATGCATTCCTTGAATTTTAAACGCGGCCGGGCGGACGGATCTCGGTGCCCTCGGTTTTGGTGAGTTTGTCGCCCAGGCGTTGCCGCATGTCTTCGATATAGCCCATCAGGCGTTTGACGATATCGGGATGCCCATCTGCGAGATTCTTTTCTTCAGCGATGTCATCGTGCAGGTCATATAAAGCCAGTTCGATTTTTTCGGGCCCCTGCTTGCCGGGCATACCGTCTTTGCCAGGCTCTTGAATATCGTTAAAACGGTGCGGCACATGAAGCTTCCATCGCCCGCTGCGAACCGCCTGCAGTTGTTCGTTGAGATAATAGAAGATCGCCTCGTGCGGGCTTTTCGCACCCGATTCACCATGAATAATGGCCCTGATATCTTTGCCGTCGATCTTCTTTTCGGGCATCGGCGCCCCGGCCAGATTCACCAGTGTTGGCAGGATATCCATACTGGTGACCGGCTCAGCGCATGTGACACCGGCGGGAATTTTACCCGGCTGGCGCATGATACAGGGCACGCGCATGCCGCCTTCGAAACAGGTGCCCTTGCCCTCTCGCAGCGGCCGTGCCGAACCGGCATGATTGCCGTAGACCAGCCACGGGCCGTTGTCGGAGGTGAAAATCACGAGCGTATTATCATCGAGATCGAATTTTTTCAGTGTCGCCAGCACCTGGCCGACCGACCAGTCGATCTCCATCATCACATCGCCGTACAAGCCGATCTCGGCGGCCCCTTCAAATTTGTTCGAAACGGCCAGCGGCACATGCGGCATCGAATGCGCCAGATAGACAAAAAACGGCCGGTCTTTGTGCTTGCGAATAAACTCCAGCGTCTTGGTCGTATAGAACGAGGTCAGTTTGGTCTGATCGGGATCGACCGCAACAATTTCATCGTTGTGCAGCATGACCAGATCGGGGTAATCCAGAAATCCTTCGCGCCAGTGCGGATACGCCCGCCACCGCGCAGGGCGCATATCGTTGCTGTACGGCAGACCCCAGAATTCATCAAATCCGTGTTCGGTCGGATAGAACGGTTCGTAATGGCCGAGGTGCCACTTGCCGAAACAGGCGGTGGCGTAGCCGCGTCGTTTCAGCAGTTCGGGCAAGGTTTCTTCTTCGCTGCTGATGCCGTGACGGTCTTTGGGCATCAGGACCCACGGCAGGCCGACCCGCTGCGGATAACAGCCGGTCATCAGCGATGCCCGCGATGGTGTGCAGGCCGGGGCGGAGACATAAAAATCGGTAAACCGCATGCCCTCAGCGGCCATCTCGTCAAGATTCGGCGTGGTGAAGCCCTTGCCGCCGTAACAGCCGACATCACCGTAGCCCTGATCGTCGGTGAAGATAACCACAAAATTCGGCGGGCGTTGCTTTGATTGATGTGTGAACGGTGAGCTGCAGCCATAGAGCAGACCGGACAGCATTGACGTGCCGGCCGCCTTCAAAAAGTCACGACGTCTCATGATGAACGGTTACTCCTTTACTTAATGAATCGGATCGTCAGCGGGTATTTGTACATTTCACCGTTGGCGGCTTTGACCGCGGCGATGATCAGCAGCACAAGATCCACGACGGCAACCGCCGGCAGTAAAAAGGCACCGATACACATGAAACAAAGCCCGATGGCAACCGCGAAATAGATTGTCATCGAGATTTGAAAATTCATCGCCTCTTTGCCGTGCTGATCGACGAAAGGGTAATTGTCCTTCTTGTATTGCCAGAAGATCAATGGCGCCACGATATTGCCGACCAGCGGTATCACCAGCCAGCCCAGCCCGGCCAAGTGGCAGTACATCGCCCATGATTTGGCTTCGGGGGCAATATCCTGTGGGGGTGTTTCGGGTGCGGCCTGTTGACCTGCGACGTTGTTTTCAAGAACCTTGTCCGATGGCTGCGGCTGCTGCGGGTTTTCCTGCGGGGTACTGTTTGGGTTGTCCATAGTCATATCTCCCGTTCAGATTCGTTTTTCGATTTTCTTTGGCTTACTGTTTTAACACAGCGATTTGTTATCATCAAGATTAATTTATGGGACAAAACCTCAAAAAGCTGTTTGCGTTTGAGCCGAGCGATAACTAAAATAATCACATCGAATTATGAATATGACGGAAAATGCATGGCTGGCACTGGTTCTGACACTGTTGGCCGGTTTATCGACCGGTATCGGCAGTGCGATCGCCTATATGATCCGAAAACCGAAGGTGGTTTACCTGTCATTTTCGATGGGGCTCTCGGCGGGGGTGATGATCTATATCTCGTTTATGGAGATGCTGCCGGCGGCGTTCGAGGACCTCGGCGAATTGCGGTCGCTGGTCTGGTTTTTTGTCGGGATTGCGGTGATGGGCGTGATTGACTTTTTTGTCCCAGAAGCGGAAAACCCGCACAATTACGAGGGGATTGCCGATCCTGATACGCCGCGTAAGGATCACCCGCTGATGCGGGCCGGCGTGATGACCGCCCTGGCGATCGGCATTCATAATTTTCCTGAAGGATTAGCCACATTTGCAACGACCCTCAGTAATGCCAAGCTCGGCATTTTTATTGCGTTTGCCATCGCGATCCACAATATCCCCGAAGGTATTGCGGTTTCGGTCCCGATCTTTTATGCAACCGGTGATCGCAAAAAGGCATTTCTGTATTCGTTTCTATCCGGGATTTCCGAACCGATCGGTGCGCTGGTCGGTTTTTCGATCCTGTTTGCGTTTTTGACACCCGCGGTGCTGGCGGGCGTGCTGGCATTTGTGGCCGGGATCATGATCTATATCTCGCTGGATGAACTGCTGCCGATGGCCAACCGCTACGGCCACAG
>CAZFDE010000081.1:0-11429 GCA_964517795.1 uncultured Pirellulales bacterium
GGAAGCGCCAATCGGCGCCGATCCGCAGTAAACTCAGGGAGATAAATGATGAGTATTCGAATTATTCTGGCAGATGATCATCAAATTACGCGGCAGGGTCTGATCGCACTGCTTGAAAACCAGGCGGATATCGAGGTCATTGCTGAGGCCGAACAAGGCCGTTCGGCCGTCGAATTGACCCGGGACAAACTGCCGGATATTGTGATTATGGATGTCAGTATGCCGGACCTCAACGGCATCGAGGCCACCCGCCAGATTAAGGCCGAATCGCCGGATATCAAGGTAATCGGATTATCGATGCATTCGGATTCATTGTTCGTGACCGAAATGCTCAAAAGCGGCGCCAGCGGATATTTGCTGAAAGACTGTGCGTTTGACGAATTAGTTCAGGCGATCCGTGCAGTCATGGACGGCAAAACCTATCTCAGTCCGGCAATCTCGGGCGTGGTGGTTGATGATTACCTGACGCGATTGTCGCACAAAGATTTTTCCAAAGATCACGTCCTCTCCGATCGCGAACGCGAAGTGCTGCAGTTATTGGCCGAGGGCAAGAGCACCAAGCAAATTGCGATGGAACTGCATATCTCTGTTAAGACCGTCGAAACGCACCGCCGCCAGATCATGAACAAACTCGACATCCACAGTGTCGCCGAGCTGACCAAATACGCGGTTCGCAAAGGCCTGACCAGCCTGGAACCGTAACCATATCAAATCATTATGAGGATTTTGCCTATTTCCCTAACTTTCTTCCACTATTAACATGTGTTTTATGGATGAAATGCCTGATTAAGTGCAATCATCATTAAAGCGGATACAAAGGGAATAATCCACAGGTGGGCTTGATCAAATGGGGCCCGAAAACCGTAAAAATGGTGAGATTGGCATTTTGTTCGATTTTCATACCACTTCTTTGGGAACTGAATAAATGGATAAGTCGTATAAAAGTTAGCAAGGGACCGCGTTTTTTTCAGCACGGAATGGTGGAGGATTAATCATGAACCGGATTATCATAAACTTGATAATATGTATCGCGGTTTGCGGATGTATGCTTCCAACGGCAACCGTCGAAGCGGAATTCGAGGAATTGCTGATGGTCGAACATAACGCAGACGGCACACATGATTTAGCGGATATGAATGCCATTGAAGTGTTTAACGTGATCGCATATGGCGCGATCGGCGATGGGGTATCCGACGATACCGCTGCGATCCAAAATGCGCTCAAAGCGGCCGAAGCGGTGGGCGGAACCGTGTATTTTCCGGCCGGCATATATCCAACCGCGTCCACACTGACGGTCAAAGCGGATCACGTCAAACTGCTGGGAGACGGTCCTGCTTCGATTATTCTCGGGGTTACAGACGGTATGAATGCGATCGAAATTACGGATTATGCCCATACAACGGTGGATTCGGTTCGCGTCTCAAACTTAAAGATTATCGTCCCGCCGGATGGTATAGGTATTTATACACGTCGAACGTCCAACCTTTTGCTGGATGATGTTAAAGTCGATGGCGACGGCGTCGGGGATTACTGCGTGTATCTCGACCAGAACGGCCCGGCGCGTCTCGATCCCGGCAACATTCGCACCGTGATTCGCGATTGTCGATTCTCCAATATCGCCAATGATCCAAACAATGCGGCCTTGTATATCGGCGAACGTGCCCACGCATTTTCCGTCGAGGATTCCACGATCTTCGGCAACGGATCCAACACCGTCGATATATGGCTGGCCGGCACAACGACCAAAGGACGCCTGGCCGGGCTGGATCTGGAATTCGGCAATAAAGGGATATACTGGGACAGCACCGGCAATATCTATGCCCTGACAATCGAGAATTGCACATTTGAATCGCATATCGAAAGTGAGATCGATCTGGCATCGGACAGTAAGACGATCTATTACCTGACGATCGCCAACTGTGCATTTCAAAATGGCGGACTGACGGACGCAATCATCGAACTCAATAAGGCCCAAGGCGTATTTTTGGCGAATAATTTTTACGGGTCTTCATGTGCTCATCCGTTTAAGGTGAAGATGACCGGCCGATCGGTGTTTGTGACCAATATCGGTACCTCGTCGACTATTATGGACCCAAACGGCAACTGGATGAGTATGGCGCCGGACGCCGAGGGGATGGTGCTTAATGATTCCGGGGGTGCTAATTTTATGGAGATCGATGCCGATATGATCAGTTGGCGCGAACGCGGCGGCACCGAATGGCGCCTGCGATACGATCAAGGCAGGGATGCCATGAAATGGATCCGGTTCCGGGATGCCGAGGGGCGTGTCGTAAACGAAACCATGATGTACGTCACCGATACCAATCGCGTGGGGTTGATGGATCCCAGCCCGCAGGCCCTTTTAGATGTGGGCGGCGGGATTGCTGATCATATCGACGGTACGGGCGATTTGTTGGTCAAAGATGATCTGGAAGTGGATGGCGATACGTATATCGAGGGTAAAATGGCGTTGCGATCAATGACGATAACCGAGGTTGATGCCGGCAATCCGGTCGATGTCAATTCGATTAGTATGCTCAAGATCGACACCGGTGATGGCGATGTAACCATCGGCGGATTGGCCAACGGTATCGATGGCCAAATACTGTATGTGGTCGTCGTTGATGCGGCCAACAATACGACCCTCAAGCACAATGCAAGCGGCAGCGCACAGCATCTATTTCTTTCCAGTGGAGAAGATGAGGTTTTGGAAAATTCTTACGGCGGCTGGACGCTGATTTGCAATGGAACCCATTGGTTTGAAATAGACGATTAAAATCAAAAATCGGGGCGACAGGACCGCAGTGAAGCCAGAGTATCGCAAATCGAAAGCTTTCAGAAATAATCTAATATGATATCATACCATGGTAATGGTACATAATGGGCTGGCGGAAAAATGAATATCTTTTGGCCTGATACGCGAATACACCGACTGTCGGCCGTGCGAATCCTGAACATGCCGTGTCGAACCGGGCGTCTGTGTCAAATCTGGTCGGATCGGGCAAAAAGGGTCTGTTCAAAATATCAACTTTCAATTTCAACCCGAAAATGGTATCATGCAACCCGTTGTTTAATGTTAATAAGAGATATGGGAAATGAAAATAATCATCACCGGACCCAAATGCAGCGGCAAAAGCACTGTCGGCTCAGAAGTCGCCCGACGGATACAAATCCCGTTTTATGAAACGGACGACTTTGTCGAAGCATTTTATGCGAAAAAACATCATCAGAATCTAAGCTGTTACGAAATATGTGAAGCTTTAGGCGAATCCGCATTTCGTCAGTTTGAAAAGGACGCGGTCAAACAGGCGGCGGAACTCGACTGGTGTATCGTATCTGTCGGCGGGGCCACATTGCTGGATGCCGATTCGAGAAAATTGCTCAGAGATAATTCACTCATTGTATTGTTGAAAGCAGCGCCCTCGCTGCTGTGGCAAAGATTAGAAAATATGGGCAAATCCCGATATCTTCATCAACCCAATCCCAAAGACTATTTCCAGAATCTTGTCAGTATGAAAATGGAGGCGCTGGAGCCGTTTGCCGATATTGCAATCGATGTTTCCGATGAACAACAAATCCCGCAAAAACTTGTCGCCATGATAGCAGACTATTTTGCGGTACGGTCCCAATCGCCAAATACAATTGGACAGATTATACGCGCAACAACGTTCGGCGAAAGCCACGGCCCGGCTGTCGGTGTGGTGCTGGACGGCTTAAAGCCGGGCATCGAGTTGAACACGGCGGATATCCAGGCCGAACTGGACAGGCGTCGTCCCGGACAGAGTCAAATTTCCACACCAAGAACCGAAACCGATAGCGTCAAGATCCTTTCGGGTGTATTCGAAGGTAAAACAACCGGTGCGCCGATCGCCATGGTGATCGAAAATCGTGACCAGGATTCCACAAAATACGATATCATCCGAGACCTTTTCCGGCCGGGACATGCCGATTTCACTTTCTGGAAAAAGTACGGCATAAGAGATCATCGCGGCGGGGGCAGGTCTTCGGGCAGAGAAACGGCGTCACGGGTGGCCTCGGGTGCGGTGGCCAAAAAGATACTCTCAGGCCGCGGAGTCAGTATCAAGGCCTACAGCATTGAAATCGCAAATATCAAGGCCGAATCATATGATGAACAGGTTATCGAAAAGAATCCCGTCCGTTGTCCGGATCAATCAGCGGCAGAAAAAATGCAGCAGGCGATCATCGATGCCCGCCAACAGGGTGATTCGGTCGGCGGGATCGTTGAGCTTAAAATTTCCGGTTTGCCGGCCGGTCTGGGGGACCCTGTGTTCGCCAAGCTCGATGCCAGACTGGCCGGGGCGATCTTTTCGCTGGGGGCGGTTAAAGCATTGGCCTTTGGCGACGGTTTCGAATCCGCACGGCGAAAAGGAAGTGAATTCAACGACCCGATGAAAGATAATCAATTTCTTAGCAATCATGCCGGCGGGGTGCTGGGGGGAATTTCAACAGGTCAGGATATCATTATAAAAGTGGCTGTCAAACCCACCCCTTCGATCGCCCGGGCCCAGGACACGGTCGATATACAAGGCCGTTCGAAGAAGATTAAAATCGAAGGACGCCATGATCCGTGTATCGTACCCCGAATTATCCCGGTGCTTGAATCCATGGCGGCGCTGGTGCTGCTCGATGCCTGGGAAATTCAAGAACGACTCAGGCCCGGCACAATAAATTAATTGCTTCAGTGTGGTTTATTATTTTGGAGGAATCCATGAACGATAACATTAAAATACTGCAAAAAACAAATCTCTCACAAGAAATCAAAGAAATTTTTGTAAGTAGCCCTTCCTGTATTTTTCTCGACAGCAGAAATGAAATCCTGCATATGGCTATGGGGGGCAAACAAAACGGAATTTTCAACGTCAGTTATCATGTACCCGGTCTTGGTGAAGTTGTTGAAGCAACGGTTGCTAAATGCAAAAATGGGCTCTCGATAAACTATACTGAACCTTATATGAGACGACGTGATCCCGAATGTATGGCAGTGGCTGATCCTCGGCAAACGGATAAAGCCAGGTATGCTGATAAATATGGCGAACCTTTTGATTCTCTCAGATCAGAAACATTTGAATGGCTGAAAACACAGCATCTCGCTGTAATGTTTTTTGCACTGGGTGGTTTTGGTCCGCAGTCCGGACGTGGGGCAATGCTGATCGCGCCGCAAAATGCAGGCTTCTTTATTGGTGGGCTTGCAGACCTGCAGGGGATGATATCGACTAAAGAGATTCCCGATGGTTTCAAAATTTGCAGTATCATTTACCTGGCCCCCCCTTTTAGGCACACTCATTTCCAGGGTAAGCAGGCGGTCATACATAATCGGCTCAATGATATGCATGAAGTATTTTCATATAACCTCTATCCGGGCCCAAGTGCAAAAAAAGGCGTTTACGGCGTCCTCCTTTCCCTAGGTGAAGATGAAGGTTGGCCTACTTTACATGGATCTACCGTTCAACTGGTGACCCCTTACGATAATGTAACCACCATCATGCATGAAGGTGCAAGCGGTGGAGGAAAAAGTGAAATGCTCGAACATGTTCATCGCGAGGAAGACGGGCGTCTGTTGTTAGGCCTGAATACGGTAACACAGGAAAAACGTCATCTGGTTTTGAATCAGGCCTGTCATCTCAGGCCGGTAACTGATGATATGGTAATGTGTTCAAGCGCAGAGTCTCAGACCGATTACCTTCTTGCAAAAGATGCTGAGCAGGCTTGGTTTGTTCGCGTAAACCATATTCAGCAGTATGGCATTGACCCACACCTTGAAAAGCTAACGGTTCACCCCTCGGAACCTTTAATTTTTTTAAATCTCGATGGCATTGCAGGATCGACCTGCCTGATATGGGAACATACGCAAGACCAACCGGGCAAACCATGTCCTAATCCACGGGTGATTATGCCCAGGCGATTGGTGCCGGATGTGATTGACGGTGAGGTAGAGGTTATGGTTCGCAGTTTTGGTATCAGGACTCCCCCTTCGACCAGAGAAAATCCAAATTATGGGATTGCCGGTTTTTTGCATATACTACCGGCCAGCTTAGCTTGGTTGTGGAGGCTGGTGGCACCCCGAGGTCATGATAATCCCAGTATCACGGATACCTCAGGGATGACTAGTGAAGGCGTCGGATCGTATTGGCCGTTTGCAACCGGGCGAATCGTAGATCACGCCAATCTGTTACTTCGGCAAATTCAAAATACGCCCAAGGTACGTTATACGCTTACCCCTAATCAACATGTGGGAGCGTGGTGGGTAAGCTTTATGCCCCAATGGATTTCAAGGGAATATCTGGCAAGGCGAGGGTATGCAAAGTTTTTACCTGAACAGCTTGTGCCAGCCCGTTGTCCTCTGCTGGGTTATACACTTAAATCCATGCAGATCGAAGGAACCATGCTGCCAAAGTGGTTATTGCAGGTTGATGATCAATCGGAAGTGGGTGCCGAAGGTTACGATGCCGGAGCAGATATTCTCCATGAATTCTTTAGCCGTGAACTGCAAAAATTTTTACATCCTGACCTGGAACCTTTGGGTAAAGATATCATAACCTGTTGTCTTGATAACGGCAGCGCAGAGGATTATCAAAAACTTCTTTATGATGTTTATATATAAACAAGTCAGTACCGATCTGAGAATTTATTTCTTCACGATATTGTTTTAAACATAAAAGAAATTTTAAGGTGACTTAGTGTGAAAAAAGCGGTATTCCTTGACCGGGACGGAACGATTATCGAAGATCGCGGCTATATCGCTTCGCTCGATGATGTTGTTTTTTACAACAATACCTTTGAGGCGTTATCTCGACTCCAGGATCATTATGCATTATTCATCGTCACCAATCAGTCCGGCATCGCCAAAGGATTGATCAGCACCAGTGACGTCAAAGCCGTCAATCGTCATATCCGCGAAACGTTGCATGATCAGAAAATCCGGATCACTGATATGTATGTCTGTCCGCATGAACGAAAGGATGGATGTCCATGTATCAAACCCAACCCCTATTTTCTGAGAAAAGCGGCGGCAAAATACAATATTGATTTACGCCGGTCGTTCTGTATTGGCGATCATCCCTGCGATATCGAACTTGCCGAAAATACCGGCGGCCGGGGAATATATGTGCTTACCGGTCACGGCAGCAAACATGTAGATGAACTACCTGAAGGTGTAGAGATTGTTTGCAACATCAAGCAGGCCACCGAAAGAATCTTATCGGCCGGTTGATCGTGAAGACCGGCAACTCCGTCAAATAAAGTAAAGTTTGGCAACTGGAGAAACCTTTTTTTTGACACGGCACAAATCGGGGCGACAGGACTTGAACCTGCGACCTCATGACCCCCAGTCATGCGCGCTAGCCAAACTGCGCCACGCCCCGATCGGAATCCGCAGGTTATTGTATCCGAAAGCCTCTCGGATGACAACGCTTTTCTGGAAAAGCCCGCTACGGCGATCCGGGCAGGTTTTTGAGCTGCTGAGCGGCCTCGTTAAAATTCGGGTTCAGCTCGAGTGTTTTTCGAAAATAGATTCGGGCCCGCTCCGGCCGACCGGTGTTTTTCATAACCATGCCCAGATGAAATTGAAACTGCGGCTCGTTGGGATAGTACTGCACGGCCTTTTGCAATGCTGCTTCAGCCTGAGCAAACTGTCCACGTTGCAGATAGGCATAGCCGAGATAGCCGTAAATGATCGGGTGGTCTTCATATTTCTGGGCCTCTACGTAATGATCGATTGCTTTTTGGTATTGGCCTTTTTGAAGATAGATGACTGCCAGGTTGACATACGGCTGAGCGAAGTTCGGGGCAACGTCTTTGGCTTTTTCCAGATATTCGATCGCCTCGTCGAGCTGTTCCATTTTGACCAACAGCACACCCATACCGTTTAAGCTCTTGAGATGGTCGGGTTTGATCTTGATCGCTTTTTGATAATGATCGAGCGCCTGTTCGAATTGGCCTTGTTCTTCCAGGGCCATGCCGAGTTGGAAATGCGCTTCATAATTGTTTTCAGTTACCGTGAGGGCATGGTTGAAGAGTGTTTGGCTGTTTTGGAAGGTTTTGACCTGAGAATATGTTACGGTGCTGCACACGGCCAGGATCACCATCGAAGCGAGACCGGCATATAGCGGCTTGATTTTGATTTTCTCGGTCAGTTGTCGGCCGGCCCATGCGACGATCACAAATACGCCAATCAGCGGCACATAGGTGTACCGGTCGGCCAAAGCCTGCGAACCGACCTGTACGATGCCGATCACCGGCACCAGTGTCCCGAGGTACCACAGCCAGCCGGTGAGCAGGTATTTGTCTTTGCGTATTCGCAGGACGACGAAGGCTGTGATGGCGATTAATACCGCGGCCGACAGGATAACCGGCAGGATCGGGATATCGCCGACCGGGTGCGGGTAAAAGATTGCCAGCTTGGCCGGCCAGATGGTTTTATATATGTATCGGCTGTAGGACAGAACGGCATTGGCCAGTCGATAGCCCAGCGGCAGATAGCTGGTTCCCGTAACCGCGCCCGAGCTTTTCTGGACAATCACCGTGATAATGCTGGAGGCGACCGACAGGGCAAAGAACGGGATCTTTTCGATCAGCCGTTTCCGCCATGTTGTTTTGTCCAGTCGGTCCAGCGGCCAGTAATCTATCAGCAGCAGCACAAACGGCAGGGTGACCAGCATCGGCTTGGCCATCAGGCCCAGAGCCATCAGCAGGACCGAACCGATATACCAGCTTTTGGATTTTCTGCGGACATAGCCGATATAGGCCGCCATCGTCAGCAGCCAGAAGAAGGTACTCAGGACATCTTTGCGTTCGGAAATCCAGGCGACGGATTCGACGTGCAGCGGGTGCAGGGCAAACAGACCCGTGGTCAAGGCGCTGAGCCACGATTTTTTGGTCATACGATAGAGCACGTAAAACAGCAGCAGGGTGTTGAGGATGTGGAAGGTGAGGTTGGTGATGTGATGGCCGCCGGGGTTGAGGCCGTACAGTTCGATATCGGCCATGTGCGAGAGCCACGTCAGCGGGTGCCAGTTGGCCGAGTGAGATTGGGTGAAGGCCCATGCAATTCCATCGCCGGTCAGGCCCGGATGGATGCGCACGTTATTGACGACGTAGTCCGGGTCGTCGAGGTTAATGAATTCGAATTGGTGCACCGGCCAATAGACGGCGACGGTCGCGATCACGACGATCGCGATCAGCCAAAACCCCCAGCGGTTGTCATCGGTATTTATCATATCTTTATAGCATATCGGGTGTTCGCATACATTTCAATTGACGATTGATGGCCTTGGCCCTCGATTTTGGGCTGAAAAGCGGCATCTTCATTGGAAAATCCTTATTATTGGGCTAAAAGTCCAAGGTGCTCATAAGGTGCTCAACTATTGCACGAAAATCCTCAATTTTGACTCAAAAAGCTTAAGGGGCGCAAGTGCTCAAGGTGCTCAAGGGGTGCGGCCGGTGGCCGCAGTGAGTAGTGAATTGTGAGTAGTGAGTAGCATTGTTGAGGCCCTTCGGGCGATTGATTTGATTTTCGGCCGCAGTGAGTAGTGAATGGTGAATAGTGAGTAGAATACCGTAAAGCGGTTGTGGTTGCGCGGCGCGTATCGGTTGCGTTAGGACGTTTGTCGTGCTCATGGCCGGTGGCCGCCAGCCAGTTTTGAGTCGTGAGTTTTGAGTTTTGAGTTGCATGTAGAAAAATCCGAAATACGAAACGTAAAGCGGTTACGGTTGCGCGGCGCGTAACGGTTGCGTTGGACGTTTGTCGTTCTTGGACGCGGCCGGTGGACGATTGACGAACCGCGCAGCGCAACCCATGAACGAAATACGAAGATTCAATAGAATGTACAATCTGTCTCGTCCGTCTTTGGCAAGACAAATCCCCATAAGACGGCACATATTATATCATATTTTTGAAAAAAGTCAAACATTTTTAAAACTGGAACGTACGTGCAGAGTGATGCAGCAATACGGGAGAAAGACGGTGTAAAAGGTTCGAAAGCAGGAGCGTTTTCAAAAATAGTGTGTTGCCTGGAATTAGCAATTGCCTTATAATCGGGTAAAGTGAAAGGGCAGAACATGAGGCTTCGGGCATGTCTCGATGTGCGGTTTATGGTGAATCAAACAAAGTTAAATGTGCTGTTACCATTCTATATCAAACCTTCAGAAGTGTTTTTTGAATCAGGAGAAACAAGCCATGGACAGTGATCGTACATTGAAGAAAACAAGTGACTACCTTCGCAATTCTGCTACGATAAAATTGATTTGTATTGGCGCACTCATCATCGTTCTGCTCATTCCCATCGCCATGGTTTCGTCATTGATGCGCGAACGAAAGTCGAGGAAGCATTCCGTCGTCAGCGAGATATACCAAAAATGGGGACTCAGTCAAACGATTACCGGTCCTTTTTTTACCGTTCCCTATCAATGCTTTTATAAAGACGAAGATAACAACGAGAAAGTCGCCATTCAATACTTTCATATTCTCCCTGAAAATCTCAATCTGTCCGGCCAGATCGATCCGACGATCCGATATCGAAGCATTTATGAGGCCGTTTTATATAATGTAAAAATTAAGGTTCATGGCCATTATATCATTCCTGACCCCGAGCAACTGAACATTAACGCGGATCATATCCTTTGGGATCAGTCTGTTTTTTCCATCGGCATTACTGACATGAGAGGCATTGGTGACAATATCGTTGTTACGTTTGATGATAAAGACTACAAAGTCAGTCCCGGTCTCAAAACGTCTGATATCACGTCCTCCGGTGTGATGTGTACCATTCCATTGTCTGTACAAGACAGCAATCATGTATTTTCATTTGAACTGGACCTGAACGGCAGCGAGCAGTTGCACGTCATCCCCTTAGGCGAATCCACTTTTGTGCACCTTCAATCAGACTGGCCGTCCCCAAGTTTCAATGGCGCCTTTTTACCAACGACACGAGATATCAGTGATAACGGTTTTACGGCGGACTGGAAAATATTGCATTTGAACAGAAACTTTCCACAGTTCTGGAAAGGCGGCCGCTACCAGGTGGCGCCATCGTCTTTTGGCCTTAAGTTTATTATTACGGCAGACGTTTATCAAAAATCAATCCGGATATTTAAGTATTCCATTATGTTTATACTTTTCACCTTTGCGGCATTTTTCTTTTCAGAAATTTTGACCCAACACCGAATTCATCCGATTCAGTACAGTTTAATCGGATTGGCGGTTATCTTATTTTATGTGCTGGTACTTTCCATTTCCGAGCATATTCAATTCAACTATGCCTACCTGTTGTCATCATTGGCGATCACGCTTTTGATCACGGCTTATTCAAAAGCCATCACGAAAAACATGCCGTTTACATTAACGGTTTTCGGGCTACTGGTCATTCTGTATTCGTATCTTTACGTTGTTCTGCAGTTGGAGGATTATGCAT
>CAZFDE010000082.1:0-11343 GCA_964517795.1 uncultured Pirellulales bacterium
ATCCGTTTTTAGAGGGTTCGATCAGTCGCTCATGTTTTTCTTTTAAAACAGCATCTGAAACAAAAACATGTTTGCCGGGTTCACATCGTGGATCGCTTGCCCCGCGAATCATGCCGGCATAAAGATAGCCATCACCTTCAAGCCGTGATAACAATAAATGATCGCCGGCCGCCCTCATGAAATCTTTGACCTGATTAATTTTTTGAGGATCATCAGTGATTTTCAGCAAGGATTCACACATATCTACGTACATCCAGTTATGCAGCACGGGATACGATATATTTGTGATGGCTTGCCTAACGCAATTTGCACCTAAGATGATTGGATATATCTCTCTGACAGGATGATTTTGCGGAATATTCCAGTAATCCTGGTATTCAAATGCCAACAGTCTGTCGAAGACTTTCCATGCCGCCTCATCATAAGGCCTTTCTTTTTCGACGGTATTTTTTTTATCATAATCGGATACGATATAAAACGGGAACATGCGGCTCAAGGCTACACGTTTACCGTCTGCACCGTAGCCGATAATGACGATTCCGGCTTTGCCGGTTTTGCTGTTGTCCCATCCTTCGGTGGCAAACGTCGGTGAATCCTGGGCCGGGGTTACACCGAGGATTTTGTCATCCTGCAATAGTACCAGATCGTAGCTGACCGCTCCTTCGACCGGTACCCATTCGACCCGTGGCGGATGGACATACCGCAGGCCGACGGCAAAATACCCGGCCGGCTCGACATTCTTAAGCGTGTAATACGAATCAATCTGCCGATACTCAAACAGCGGCAGGGTGACCCGAGCATTAGCTTTGTTTCGATTCATTGTATTGCAGCCCGCCATCCAACTTAACGCCAACAGTAACACCACTGTCATAACCTTGTTTCGTTTCTGCATTCTGAATTCCTCTACAATGCCATTTTTTATTGATCGCATCCCATGGCGTGCAACTGCGCCCATACGTGTGCTGACATCGCCCAGGCCGTCTGCCAAAAACTTAATTGGGTTGCCCCATTGATCTGGGCTGAGATGCCGAAGTGCTTGTCCTGCATCCATGTAATCGTGCGGCCGTCGTCCAATTGATATTTCATAATCGCATTGGCAGCCGCAGCGGCTTTTTCCAGAATTTTGTCATCACCGCTCATTTCATAGAATTCCAGCAGGGCCGCCGCCCAGTTTGCAGTATGATAATCCATCGGCAGCCAGCAGCCGCCGGGGCTGATAAAACTGCCGGGATTGCCCTGTTCGCCGCAGGTCGGGTAATACGGATTAATCGGCAGCAGCGGGTCGTCACCATAAAATACCAAATGGTTATCATTCCAATTCAACTGCTCTGTTATCAATGCGTATGCATCTTCGAACTCATCCGGATGTTCTGAAGCATACTTGACAAGTTCGCAAAGATCGACGTTCGAAAGACCATAGTATGGATTCACTTCTGTGGCTAATGCCGGATTATCATCGAAGTTCACAACCCATCCATAGGTCTTACAGGGGTACGTTTTAACCCATTGCAGGGCTTTTGTTTTAACCGTTTGCCATTTCGGGTCATCGTCAAATTGTTGCAGTTTTTCCATAAACGACACAACGCTGATCACCGACGAGGAATACTGCCCGAGGACATGGCCATCCTTGCCATCGACGCGTGCGGGCCATGAACCATCCTGCTGCTGTGTCTTATGGAATATTTCTGCGATCTTCAAAGCGGCATCCAGATACTTTTGGTCCTCCAGTATTTCATAAACTCTCAGCAACGCTTCGGCGGCATATCCATTTTTGGAAGGTTCGATGAGTCGTTTATGTTTTTCAATGATCTGCGGGTCGGTGTTGAACATATTATGGCCGGGCCCGCCCATTGGGTCAACTGCACCTTTGATCATCCCTTCATAAAGGTAACCTTCACCTTCCAGGCGGCACATGAGCAGATGGTCGCCTGCCGATCTCAAAAAGTCTTTGACCTGTGAAATTCGTTCAGGATCATCTGTAATTTTCAGCAGCGATTCGCACATATCAACCCACATCCAGTTATGCAAAACCGGAAAACAGATATTATTGATTCCTTTGGTACTTGTGGTCGCACCCAAAATGATGGGCTGAATATCCCTTGCGGGATGATCTTGCGGGATATTCCAGTATTGCTGATATTCGAAAGAAAGCAGACAATCAAAAACGGCCCATGCCGCTGCATCATAAGGCCTTTCTTTTTCGACGGTATTTTTTTTATCATAATCGGATACGATATAAAACGGGAACATGCGGCTCAAGGCTACACGTTTACCGTCTGCACCGTAGCCGATAATGACGATTCCGGCTTTGCCGGTTTTGCTGTTGTCCCATCCTTCGGTGGCAAACGTCGGTGAATCCTGGGCCGGGGTTACACCGAGGATTTTGTCATCCTGCAATAGTACCAGATCGTAGCTGACCGCTCCTTCGACCGGTACCCATTCGACCCGTGGCGGATGGACATACCGCAGGCCGACGGCAAAATACCCGGCCGGCTCGACATTCTTAAGCGTGTAATACGAATCAATCTGCCGATACTCAAACAGCGGCAGAGTGACCCGTCCATTGCTTTGTTTTTGCCTGATTGTGTTGCATCCTGAAATAAGCAGTGCGGATAATACCATAAAAATCACGATCATCTTTCCTTTTTGCTGCTTCATTTTCGTTCTCCTTTTTGGTATTGATTTGGGGCTTAGTTTAACCACGCATTCTAAAAATCCCAAGTAATCCTGAGAATGGCGAAAATGCCTAAATATATGGAAAAATTTGCAAAATTGACAGATTATTCCATTGGCCGGAACCGGATTTCGTGCAGGGACATCGAGTAATGGCTGCCGGGCGGATTGCCAAGGGTGTGCCGCTGCGGCCAGACATTATGAAAATTGGCCGAGTAGCAGATCCACCCCGTTCGCCCGTCGCCGCTGATAAATTTCGTTGGCATATTGACGAAATACGCCACCGGCCCGAATCCTGCAAGATATTCGATGATCGACCAAGGCCCGGCCAATTGATCGGATTCCAGGACCATCGTATCGAACCAGTCGTGCCGTACGCCGCGGGTGATGAACATGAAAAATTTCTCAAGCGCAATGTTATAGGTTACCGTCACGCAACCCAGATGCCCCGGCCAGGATAACAGCGGCCGCATTTGATCGAAATCATCTGTCCAGATGGCTTTGGCGTCATCGTCATATCCGGCGAAAAACGAATAGGCCTTCGAGTCGTTGATTGTCTGCGGCGAGGGCTTGACGCGCAGAAGATACACATGATCGCCCTGGATCCAGTTATTCCAGGCATCCTTTTCGGATGAGCCGTGCGCGACCAGATACGCCATCCCGTCTGGTGAATGCTGCATATTTTTTCCAAAATCGACAAAATGCGGTGCGCCGATTTTGACCTTGGCGACATTTGGATTTTCACCGAACAGCGGCTTTTCCGGCGTGCAGGGCGTATCGGTCCAGGTTCGGCCGTAATCGGTGGAATAGCGAAAGCCGACGAACGGGCCGAATTCCGTCCAGCCAACCCCGCCGCAATAGCCGGTATGGGTCAGGCAATATGTGCCGTAATACCAAACACCATTATGAACGAGAGAACCGCAGGGGTATCGCCCGCCATAGGGCGAGGGATCGCCCTCGATCCGCGGCGGGATATTGACGATCTGCAAGTCCATCGGGTCATCACCGACAATCTTCGCCTGGGCGGTGGCGGCCTTTTTGCCCATGATATTACACGAGTGACACGCATAACCCGGGTGACTAATATCGAACAGGCTGAATTCATGCGCATTTTGAATGTAGCCGTCGGTCCATGGCGAATAGAGGTTGCCGTCCGCCGCCCAGCTCGGATACCACGTATCGCCGTGGGTGTAATTGCGAAATCGCCCGGTAAACTCGATCCCTTCAAATGCTTCGGATTTTGCAAACGGACAATCGGCCGGGATCGGCGTTGACCAGCGAAACGGTTTTTCTTTTTCGCATATCCCGTGATAGGGCCTGCCCCGGACCGAAATATTTTCGATAGGAATCTCGCCTTGCTTGTTCGAGGTCACATAGATCTCGATCCAGACGACCATTTTGGAATCGAATGTTATTTCCTCATCGATCGAAAAATGCGGGATCGTGTGATCGTCGATATGCCCGAGGTGGATATTCGTGCCGTCGCTGAACTGGATCAGTCCGCCGACAAAAGGGGCGACATCCTTACCGGTTTTTTCGGTAATTTCAACACTGCTGGCAAGATACGGCCGCGACCAGCGCAGAATCACCTTGCCGCAGGTAAACAGCTCGTCGGCCGGACGTACCTGATCTGTATCCAGTACTTTATACTCGGCCTGTGCATCGGCCGTGATATCGTATTCACGATCCGGCGATTTCGATAAATTATGTTCAACCATATGACATCCGCTCAGTAATATGAATAAACAATTGATCACAGCAAAAATGCGGGTGTATTCTGCGGCCATATTCATTCTCCTTCAAACAAAAAAGCGGGCGATGGGATTCCGGCCTTGCGGCCTGGAATCCAAATTTGCTATCGCAAATTTCCATGGGGGCTCGGCCCCCTCTGGCGTGCCCTTCGCGATGCGCCGTGCACTGTCACCCCCACGAACCAGGAAAATCCTTTTCCCGAACCCTTTCGGGGTTCGAATCCCAACTATCCTAATAACAGCGGGCGATGGGATTCGAACCCACGACATTCGGCTTGGGAAGCCGACATTCTACCACTGAATTACGCCCGCTTAAAACTTTATAAGCTGTAATATAACAAGTACTTGCCATTGCTGTCAATATTTTTCATAACCCTGTTTTTCCTCAAAATTCGCCTTTGGGGTCAGTTTAAGGTCAACCCATTGCCGAGAACAAAAACAAAGGCTTGAAAAATGCTGCGTTTTCTGTAGAATTAACGCCGTCGTACCTAAACACATGTTTTTTAATGGTACAACTGGAAAATATCAGATTAACGAAAAAGTCATGAACAAACGATTATTTTTTACCGTTTTCATCCTGC
This sequence comes from uncultured Pirellulales bacterium, assembly GCA_964517795.1. Lineage (GTDB taxonomy): Bacteria > Planctomycetota > Phycisphaerae > Sedimentisphaerales > Anaerobacaceae > CAZFDE01. Next base: position 5,006 of record CAZFDE010000082.1, read on the forward strand.
TCGTCTTCAGTGCGACCTTGCACGCAGATCTTGTCATAACCCAAAATCCCCATGCCTATGCCGGCCTGGAAGAAACGTTTCACTGGCAGCTTCAATGGACCCTCGACGAGGCGCTTGCCAAAGGCACGTTATTTGAGTTGAGAAGCAAAAATATGAGGACGTATTACCGCTGGTCCAAAACCAACTTTGCCATCACCAACGCAGAAATCGTCGAAGTCATCCCAAGCTGCGCCGGCAACCTTTTTTCAAATACGACATATACCAACCTCAAAGCCGCTCTATCCGACGATATGGAGCCCGGCGACAAAGTGACCATCGGTTTCGACTCGACCGCTTCGCATTTTGCCGGCAGATACGATGAAATTTCGATCTGGATTGCCCAACCGACCGAAAATCCCGAAGAGGCAGCCTTTGAAAAAGTCCCGAATACGACCCTCATCCTCGATGTCAAGGCCGCGCCGGTATGTCATTTATATCTGTACTGCGAACCGACACCGGGCCACGACGGCCAGATCAGAACGATCATCAGCCCCGAAGACCGATTCGGAAACGCATCGACATTCACCCGTCCGGTTACCATTGAATTCAACTGGATGGGCCAGAAATTCAACGAAGATATTACCACGACGAAAGTCATATCGCTCGATACACCCAAACAGGCGATTGCACGGCTCAAAGCGACAATGTCCTACAAAGACCTCGCCGCGTTTGAAGATATTGAAAACGGCGAAAAACATTACGGACAGATCATCGTTACATCCAATCCGGTTTGGCTTAATGCGCCGGTAGGCAAACAAGCCGCGTTCGGCGAATTTCACTGGCATACCGGATACAGCGGCGACGGGGCCTATTCGATCGAAGACGGCCTGACCTTCGCGCGAGACCAGTTAAACATGGATTTCTGCATGTCATCGGATCATACGCCGCATAAAGATTGGGCCGATACGGTCAAGGTTCACGAAGCATTTAATGACGATGATCGCTTTGCAACCCTGTTCGGCTGGGAAAAAAGTACACGATGGGGCCACGAAAATTATTACTTTACCGATCCCGACCATTTCGTCAATCCCACAAACCCGGACGGCCCCTTGATGGTGAACGGCTGGGAAGACAAACTTTGGGTTTTGCAGGAAACACTCGATCCGCAATTCGAAAAGGCAAAGGATTTTATCGCCATCCCGCACCACACCAATGTCACCGGGGCCCCGCACTGGTTCCCGTATCCCTTCGATAAAGTCAAACCCAGCGGCTACCACCGATTGTTCGAGATCTTTCAAACCCGGGGCAACCAGGAACGAAACCATTATGACGGCAGTGATTGGCGAACATGGCGGGCCTGGCATTTCAATAATAACGCCTCGGCCCAGGACGCATTGAATAAAGGCTTTAAGATGGGCTTTGTCGGCGGCACCGACAACCATGCGTCCCTTCCGGCAAGAATATTTTGCTCGGAGGCCGCGTTTGGAAAAATGCCCATGAACTCCACCGGCATGACAGGTCTCTGGACTGATCGAATCACCCGGCAGGACATTTTCAACGGAATGTTCGCGAGAAACACATGGGCCGTCTGGGACACGCGGGCGCTGGCCTGGTTCGAAGTCAACGGCGGCGCGATGGGATCGGAACTATCGGTAGCCAAAGAAACCCCGCTGCAGGCACACATCAAGATCAGTGCAGAATCTCCGCTTGCTTTATTGGAAATCGTCTCGCGGGAAGATGTGATCGAAATACCGGTTTCAAAATCGCTGGACACCGATATCAGGCACCCCCTGGGCCCGGCCGCAGCCAGTAACTATTATTACGCACGAGCCGTACTGACCAACGGCGGCATCATCTACATCAGCCCTGTATTCATAAACGTGCATTGATACACGCAAGCCTATATAAAAACGTGCAACGAAAGAGGTTTTTACAACTTTTTCTGTTTATTTCTGCTCCCTGCCGGTAAAATAACTGATGCAGGCGAAAGGAATGAAATGGCGGTTCAAGGTAAACGGGTTTTGCGGCTTAACGATGCGCCGAAACGAGACGGCCGGTATGTTTTGTACTGGATGCAGGCCGCCCAGCGGGCCGAATACAACCATGCCCTCGAATACGCCATCGAAAAGGCCAATGAACTCAATCAACCGCTTTTGGCGGTGTTCGGCCTGACCGATGATTACCCCGATGCCAACCTGCGGCATTATCATTTCATGCTCGAAGGACTCACCGAAACCCGACTGGCCCTCGAAAAACGCGGCATCCAACTGATCATCCTGCACGAATCGCCGGATACCGCGGCCATCGAACTGGCCAAAGATGCATCGCTGCTGATTGCCGATGCCGGACATTTGAAAATCCAGCGCAAATGGCGTCAATCGGTCGCCGAAAAGGTCGATTGCCGGATGCTTGAGGTGGAAACAAATTTGATTGTGCCGATCGAGGTCGCCTCGGAGAAAGAAAATTTTTCAGCGGGTACACTGCGGCCGCGAATCCATAAAGTCCTCGATCAATTTCTGGTTCCCCTCAGGCACAAGAAGCTCAAAAAAGATTCGCTGGGCCTCAAGTTCAAAAGCTTCGATATCAGCGATATCGAAAAAGCGCTAAAAAAACTCAAGATCGACCGCTCGATCGGCCCGTCACCTTTTTATACCGGCGGCACATCGGTTGCCAAACAAATGCTCAAGGATTTTATCAGCAACAAACTCCCGAAATACAATTCGCTGCGCAACGACCCTTCGCTCGATTACCAATCGAACATGAGTCCCTATCTTCACTTCGGCCACATTTCGCCGCTGTATATCGCACTGGAACTATCCAAATCCAAGAGCAAAGACAAAAAGGCGTATCTTGAAGAGCTGATCGTTCGCCGCGAGCTAAGCCACAACTTCGTTTATTACAATAGTAAATACGACCAATACGACGGTCTGCCGCCGTGGGCGCTGCGAACGCTGAATTTCCACGCCAAAGATAAGCGCGAATATGACTACTCGCTCAGGCAATTCGAGTCGGCCCAGACACATGACCCATATTGGAATGCGGCCCAGTACGAAATGGTCCTGACCGGCAAGATGCACGGCTATATGCGCATGTACTGGGGCAAGAAGATCCTCGAATGGTCCCAAACACCTCAGAAGGCCTTCGAGACCGCCCTGTATCTGAATAATAAATACGAGCTTGACGGCCGCGATCCCAACGGCTATACCGGTGTGGCGTGGTGCTTCGGCAAGCACGACCGCGCTTGGGCCGAGCGCGATATCTTCGGCAAGGTCCGCTATATGAACGCCGCCGGACTGAAGCGAAAGTTCGATATTGACCGATATGTAGAGAAAGTGGAAAAAATCCGAAAGGAACTTGGAAAATGAAGAAAATGGCTGTTTTGGCGATGATTTTTATTCTTAGCGCAACGGTTCTTGCCCAGGAAAAGCCGCCGCAGGCCGACCAGACCGGCATCTATCTCGGTCCCGGCGTCGTGGTCACCACCAAACCCTATAAAGGCGTCGGGACAACCGTCATGCCGATCCCGTTTTTCGCGTACCGCGGAGAAAATTTCTTTCTGCTGGGCCCGACCGGCGGCGCAAAACTCTTTCGCGACGAGCAGGTTTCGCTGTATCTGATCGGCTCGGTCCGCTTCGACGGCTTCGAACCCGGTGACAGCGGCGATCTGTCCGGGATGGCCGATCGCCATTCCGCCTTCGATGCGGGCGCTGAACTGAGCTATTTCGACGATTGGGGAAAACTCTCACTGCTGTTTTTGACCGATGTCAGCAGCACGCATGACGGCAGCGAGATCCAGCTTTCGGCGTCGAAGGATTATCGACAGAATCAGATGACGCTGACGCCGGGTGTCGGGCTGTCCTGGCAGAACAGCAACCTGCAGGATTACTATTACGGTGTTCGCCGTGACGAGGCCCGCAGCGGCCGGCCGTATTATAAGGCATCGGAAGGGATTAACCAGTTTGGTATGTTGAAAGTCCGCTATCAACTCGAGGACCAGTGCAGCTTGTTCGCCACGCTCAAATACGAATACCTCAATCACGAGATCACCGACAGCCCGATCGTCAATGAGCATTACACCATCAGTACGATCTTCGGATTGATCTTCAAATTCTAAGGAACGATATGCAGCGGATCGTCATTACCGGGGCTTCGGGCTTTATCGGGCGGCATCTGTGCAGCGATCTGGCCCGCGATTATGAGGTCTTCGCATTGTCACGCGACGCCCGGCGTGCCCGAACCGTTCTCGGCGGCAACGTCCGCATCTACGAGTGGGACACGCGAACAATCGGCGCTTGGGGCCATATCGTCGATGACGCGTATGCCGTGGTGAATCTGGCCGGTGACAACATCGCCGAAGGCCGCTGGAACTTTGCCAAAAAACAGGACATCCGCCGCAGCCGTATCGATGTTTCGCGAACCATGCTCGAAGCGGTTCAACTGGCCAAACACAAACCCCATGTCTTCATCCAGTCCTCGGCCGTCGGCTATTACGGCAGTGGCGGCGAGCGGATTCTCACCGAAGATGACCCGCCCGGCGAGAGCTTTCTGGCCGATGTCTGCCAGCGGTGGGAAAGCTTCGCCTATTCGATCCGCAACATGGGTATCCGCACGCTCATCATCCGTACGGCCGCGGTGATCGGTCCCGGCGGGGGGATGCTCGAGAAACTCCTGCCCGTCTTTCGCATGGGTCTGGGCGGCTGGCTTGGTAGCGGCAACCGCTGGCTGTCGTGGATATCGATCGACGACCAGGTGGCCGCGATCCGTTTTTTAATCGAAAAAGAAACCGCCGATGGCCCCTATAACCTCACCAGCCCCGAGCCGGTCACGATGCGAACGTTCTGCCAACACCTGGCCAAAATCCTGAAAAAACCCTGTCTGGTCCGCGGCCCGGCATTTGTCGCCAAATTGATGTTTGGCCAAATGGCCGACGAAGTTATTCTCGCCAGTCAGCGCGCCCACCCCAAACGATTAGTCGATGAGGGCTTTGAATTTAAATACCCAAACCTCGACTGGATCCTCCAGGCCGCGATTCGGTAACACCGAATTGTCATGCCCTCGCGCGCTGTTACCCCTACGAAGGCAGCAGCCCGAATCCGGATCGCCGCCGAGAAACCCGAAATCGCCAAAGACCTCAAACAGCAGGCGCTCGCCTGGGGAAAACAGTCGACCCCGAATGATAGTTCGGATGCCATCTTCTTAAATGTGGGTTATTGCTTGATGTCTCGCCAGAGGACATTGATGGATTTGTATCGGTAGTCGTAACTGCCATTCCAAAGCCCCATCCGCTGGACAGCATAAAACAAAAACTGCCGTTTCCTACCATCGATGGTATCTACAAACGTCTGGGGGACATGAATGGTTTCATCGTTTTTTCGCGGAATAAAATTATTCAACCGCCAATGGATCCCGTCATCGCTGACTGCTTCACGTGCGTGGCGGGTCAGCCAGACCCCGGCCGAATCGTCGCGGTCATAATCGCCATAACCTGGGGCATCGCTATAGCAGAAATATTTTCCTTCAATACGAATCACCTCGGGGTTCGGCCAGTCCTCAATCAACGGTTCATCCAGATCGTGCTGAATCACGAACCCGCCGGCCGTAGAAAAATCACCGGTATTTTCCGCATAGCCCATACAGGTCTTTTCCAGCGAATCATTCCAGTAATCAAACCATAGCTTCCATTTGCCCTCGTTCCACATCAGAGTAGGCCGGTGAAAATCACCGTTTCGGCCCGGATTAGATTTTTGGGGCGTATCGTATTCGGCGGCCGCAATAAGCGTCTTAGGGCACTTTTTCCAGTGAATTCCATCCAGTGACGCCGCGCCCCGGATAAACAGCAGCATCTGCGAAGGATACCCATCGAGCGGTGCGGCAAACGGCTTGGACGTACAGCTAAACGCCATAAAAAAGACGCCGTCCCGCAGCACGACGGACGGATCGCCTACATGCCACTGATCGAACGGTTCATCGTCGGCCGTCATGACCGGCTGCCACCGTTCGGGATCCATCGTGCGGTCCCAGGTCTGATCTTTGGCCCAGATTTCCCAATTGAAAAGATCTTTGGACCGGGCGTAGAACATCGCATCACAACCGGTTACACCGGGGTTGGTAAAATCGACTGCCCAACCGAAAAACCACATCCGATACGGATAGGCCGCATCATCCACTTTGACCACACAGGGCTGATACATATTGAAAAAGTTTTCGATCAGCGGCGTATCATGATAATGCCACTTAGAAAACGAAACCTTGGCCGTGCAACTGAAACTTAATACCGCCAGAAAAAAGATGCAGATGAATTGTTTCATGGCATATTCCTGTTGTGCTGTTCAGGTGATCGAAAACTTAAAAAACGGGTG
>CAZFDE010000083.1:0-11282 GCA_964517795.1 uncultured Pirellulales bacterium
AAAGTGCTTAATAAGTTAATCTCTTTTGGCGGCCTGCCGATACAGACAATAGACAGCGTTGAAAATTGAGGTGATACCAATGCGTATTCGTTATGTCGTTTCAACCATGGTTTTCTGGTGGCGTGAGAACCATCTCTCGATGGAGCAGGAATGCCAGTACCTCCAATCGCTGGGGTTCGGGGTGGAGCTGTGGCCGACGATCCGCGGGGAGAACGACTGCCGCTACCAGCGTCGCAACTGGAACCGGCTGATGGCCGCCACGGAAGGGATGCTGGTCTCGATGCGGTCCCGCACCGACAAGCCGAATCTGGAACAGTGGGCCGAACAGATCGAATGCGCGAAACGGCTCAATGCCCATATCGTTGCCGACCTGCCCAGCCTGGGTATTCCTGTCAATCAGCAGCTCAACGGAAACCAACTGACCGGCGAAGTCATCCAGTTAGCGAACGACCATGCGGTGACTATCTGTGTCGAGACCGGCAATCTCGATGTGATCCGGGAACTCGGCGAACACTATCCGACACTGGCGTATTGTCTGGATACCGGATTTGCCAATATCGATCCGGACCACGATTTCACGGAATATGTCGATGAACTGGCGCCGCGGGTGCGGCATCTGCATTTGACGGACAATTACGGCCATATCGACGACCATGAACCGCCGGGGCTGCAGGGCGGGATCAGTGCGGAGAATTGGGATTATCTGCTCAAGGCGCTTCGGCAATATGACCACGAGATCGTCGGCTCGCTGGAGATGTATCCCTGTATGCCGGGCGTGATGATCCGAAAGGCGATGGAGTTTCTGTTCGATCAGTTGGATTGGCCGAACCGGCCGAACAAGCCCGCCGACTATGCGAGCCTGAATTACCCCGGGTGCTGAACATACAACGCCGCCAAAAGTGGCGGATCACCATACAAAAGATCGCGGACGGTACCATTCGCGATCTTTATTTATTTTAGCCGAGAATCAAAAGCACAAAAAATCCCTTTCGTTTCAAACCATCCCGCCAATGTAAAAGTTGCGTAAAAAGCATTGACCGACCTGAAATCGATATCATATAATGATCTTTAAAACAGATTAGAGACAGGAGATCGAATTATGAAACAGCTCTTGCAGGTCCTTTTGTTAGCGGCGTTACTGGTCGGCGGGTGTACCAGCGGCGAGAGTTATTTTCGCCAGGGCTACGATTTCAGCGAAGTGGAGAAGGTCGCGGTTCTCGATGTGCAGGGCAACCTCGTCTTGAACGAAGCCTCGCGCAACCAGGTCGGGGATTTCTTTGTGATGGAGCTTTTGAAAAAAGGTTACGCCCCGATCGAACGTTCACAGGTCCAATCGCTATTGAATGAACAGGATTTCCAGCAGTCCGATGTGACGACGACCGAAGAGGCCGCCCGTGCCGGCCGGATTCTGAATGTTCCCGCCGTCATCCTGATCAATATCCCGAAGTACAAAGAGCAGATCTCCCTGACGGCCAAGATGGTCAATGTCGAGGACGGCAGTATTTTATGGATGGCCAGCGGTTCCGGTTCGACGGGCCGCACACTGGCAACGCTTCTGGGGGCCGCAGGCGGTGCGGTCGCCGGTGCGGGCGTTTCCAGCGAAAGCAAAGAAACCGTGGGTGCGATTGCCGGCGGTGTCGCGGGCGGCGCGTTGGGGTATATGCTCAGCCCGCAGGAAGCCGAAACCATGCGGAAAATCACTGAGAAGATGTGCGAATCGCTGCCGCAGCGGATGGTTTGTCCGCCGCAGGATTCGCGGAAATGACACCTTGAATTTACTTTGTTACAGACTGCTGTTATAGCAGCATTTTCAACAGCCCCGATGCCCGCGTTTTTTGTAGGCGGTCAAGATGGCCAAAGTTCACGCTCAACCTGTCTCTATTTTCAATTTTTTAAGGCGGCCCTTGGCTTTGACCATCTTGTTGACCATATTCACTTGTGTTTTTCGTTTGTGCGAACCGGAGCACAGACCGATCGCGCATGCATTTTTAACCCTAAAAATGCGGTCTAAACGTAAGTTTTGCGCACGAACCCTTCTCGCCGTGAAAATCAAAGAGCACACGTCTTCTTCGAGGCAGGTGCAGTATGATATGCGTAAATATGATGACAGTGATATAATATAGAGTACCTGCCTGCCAACTGCGCCCTTATTAGACCATAATTTCGCAAAAAGTCAAGTAAAATCCGGCGTTTTTAAAAATTTTTGCGCAAATTATAGGACTTTTTTTGCAAAAGGGGGGTTTACATTCGAAAAAACCATCATCGTGCAATGAAAAGTCCGCCCACTTTTTGGGGTGGATGATTATTTTGCGGCGTCGTATATGACGATCTTGAGGATGGCGGCGGCCATAGAATCGGGCATTTCGATCCCCGCTTCTCGGATATGGTCTTTGGCCACATCATAGCGTCCGAGTTGATAATAGACATACGCCAACAGGAACCGTAGCTGCGGCGCGCCGCCGCTGTTGACCAGCCACTGCTGGATTTCGGTCAAACGCCGCTCCATCGCATCCTTGTCGGGGATCAACTCGGTCAGGTCGATCTTGAAATGCAGATAATCGGGGAACATTTCGATCCCGCGCGACAGGAACAATGCACTGCTCATGTACTCGCCGGCGGCGAAGAGCGCATGGCCTTTGCCGATCGAGGCCAGCGGATCGTTCGATTTATAGATCATCGCCAGGGTATAGGCATCGGCCGCGCGGTAGTATTCGCCTTCTTTGAGGAAGGTTTCGCCGGCCCGCATATAGGTGTTGAATTTGTCGTCGGCGTATGATGCGAATGTTTTATGGCCCTGCAGGATTTTTTGTACCTCGAGACTTCGCTGACCAAGCTGGGTGAGTTTTTCGGTCATCTCGCGCATCTTGGCCGAATCGGTTTCGTTGGGATCGGTCGGCAGGGCAAGTTCGTCGATCTGTTGTTTCATCTGATCGTACACATCGATCGTTGATGTCGATTTCGCCGGTTGCTGCGGGGCAGTCTCGGACGATTGCGCTTCATATGGTTTACGAAGTTGTTCGGGGCTGTACGATCGCGGAATATTGACATCGGTTCGAAGGGGCTGATACGGCTCAGCTTTCACGCGGGTATCCACTAAGGTCTCCGGCTGAACCGCATTCATATCCTGCATGTCGTCAAGCAGTGTCGGGTAACGGCTCCGCAGATGCCGTCGGATCTGCTTTTCCAGGTCGCCATCATCGCCCGAAAGGGGACGAGGGATCACATTCTCCGATACCCGGTACGGTTGGGTGTCGATCCGCAGATCCTGGCGCTGCGCGGTACCGGCCATTTCAGAGAGATAAGGCGCCTGATATTGTGATACGTACGGCGATGTGTTCAAACGCTGTTGGCCGGGCTGGATCTTGGTTACCGTCGCACTGGGCGAATAGAACGGCGTAGCTTGGGATTGGTGCTGCATATAGGACTGCGAACCTGCCGAGCGGCGGAGAAAATTATCGAATGAATTGGAGCTGAGCTCACCGCCAAAATCACTGGTCGCCCGATACGGGACGATCCCGCGAAAATGCCGCCCGCCGGTTACGTTACCGGTAATGATGTCATTGCCGGTCGTATCCAGCGGATTGGGGGCCTGCGTCAAACCGCTTTTATAACTGGTAACCGGCTGGGTACCCGAGCCGGAGATCGGCGAACGAGGGCGCGTGGGATTATCCACCGCCCACACCGTTGTAACGGCCGCTAATGTCAATATGTACGTTATTCGCTTCATATTCTTTTTACGCTTTTGAGCAGCGATTGTTCTTTGTAACTATTTTGCGTTTGTACCCGAATTTCTGAGCCCAGTTCAGTTTTTCCGCCAGTGCATCCCAGTGGGTGCGGATCGGATTATTGACCACCAAAAAGCTGTTTTCACTGGTTTCGACGGTGATTACGCTTTCGGGTCGCAGGGGTTTTGAAATTTGCCCGTCGATCGAGAGCGTGGTTCCCTCGTTGAGCTGCAGGCCGAGAATTTCTATCTTACTGTCGGCGCTGATGACGATGGGTCTGAAACTCAGCGAATGCGGACAGATTGGAGTGATCACCAATGCAGCCATTTTCGCCGCCAGGATCGGCCCGCCTGAAGACAGATTATAGGCGGTCGAACCGGTCGGGGTACAAATCACCAATCCGTCGCTGACACATCCGGCCAGAGATTGCCCGTCCACTTTGATCTGAAGTTCGATCATGCGAAACGGCGGCCCGGCGGTGACGAACACATCGTTAATGGCCAGCGATTCGAAAACCATCTGGTCCGGACCATCGATCCGGCATTGCAGCATCATGCGTTTTTCAACGGCTGCTTTGCCGGTAACGATATGATCGAAATAGGTCTTGAGCTCATCGACACTGAATTCCGCCAGAAATCCGAGCTTGCCGAGATTGACACCGATGACCGGAACCTGGTTTTGAGACAGTGCCCGCGCTGCGGAGATAATCGTCCCGTCGCCGCCGAAGACGACCGCATAATCACATTCGGTCAGCATGTCGGCGGTACAGTTTTCGATGCAGGCTTTTTTGAGGATAACGGCCTTTTCTTTGACAAATGCTTCGAATTCGCTCATGGCTTCGGCGACATTGCCTTTACGGGCATCGCCGAAGAAAACGAGTTTTGGTTTGGTCGATCGCTTTTTCATAACAGCAGCCCCAATTTTTATCGGGCATTTATTAACTGCCTGGCCGTATCTATAATGCTATCGGCACAAATACCGCAATGCATAAGCTGTTGTTGACGACTGTCATGGCTGACAAAGGTCCTGTTGACGCCCAGCGGCTTAATGGGTTTGGCCGGCGGGGTATCCGGTTTTGTCGCCGCTGCTTCCAGAAGTGCCGAGCCGAATCCGCACGCCAGTCCGTGGTCTTCAACGGTGATCATGCCCTTGACTGATTTAAGGTTCAGTAAATCAAGCATATCCGTGTCGATCGGCGCTGCAAAGCGGGCGTGGATCACGTCGGCCTCGATCCTCATTTGTTCCAATCGCCCGGCGGCCCGGATTGCCTCGGTAATGATACTGCCGTAACAGACAATTGCTAAAGCGGGTTTGTCGTGCTGGATGACGGCGATGCCGGTGCCCAGCTCGAACGGCACATCGAACAAATCATCCTGCTCTCCGGTCGGCAGTATCTCGCGCGCGTAACGAATACACACCGGTCTGTTCGAACGAATCGCAAAATCCAGCGCATGGCGGACCTCGATTTCATTGGCGACGGTACACAGCACCAGGTTCGGCATCATGCGCAGGTAGCCGATATCCATCAATCCATGATGCGTCGGCCCGTCGGCCCCGACCAGGCCCGCCCGGTCGATACAAAAGATGACCGGCATATTCGCCAAGGCCACTTCCTGGAAAATCTGATCGAAACTGCGCTGCAAAAACGTCGAATAGATGCAGACCACGGGTTTTTTGCCGGCGTTGGCCAGTCCGGCGGCGATATCGACCGCGGCGCTTTCGGCGATCCCCACGTCGTGAAAGCGGTCGGGATACGCGTTTTGAAATGCGCTCAGGCCGGTTCCGTCCGCCATCGCCGAGGTGATGGCGACAATATCGGGATCGGTTTTTGCCAATTCGAGCAAATGATCGCTGACGGCATCGGTGAATGTTCGCCCTTTCGGGCCGCCCGCCGGTTCAAGGGCTTCGCCGTTGATCTTGAACGGAGCCGTCGAGTGCATCCGGCTGCGGTGTTCTTCGGCGGGAGTGAAGCCTTTGCCCTTTTGCGTGTAGATGTGCAGGATAGCCGGGTGATTCAAATGATCCATCGCCTGGAACAGTTCGATCAACGCCGGAATATTATGGCCGTCCACCGGGCCGAAATAGGGAATGTTCAAGCTCTCAAAAAGCTGACTGGCGGGCAGGGTCATCCGGATGCTTTTTTTGAATCGTTCGATCGCCTGTTCGACGCTCTTTCCGATCAGCGGCAGATGTTCGAGAATGGCATTGGTCGTCCTGACCAGGTCTTCGTATGTCTGGCTGAGCCGCGTTTTCGATAAAAATTTCGCAACCGCGCCGACCGTCGGATCGATCGCCATGGAATTGTCGTTCAGTACAATCAATAACTGGCGTTTGACCATGTTGAGATTATTCAGCCCTTCGAACGATACGCCGTTGACGATACTGGCATCGCCGACAAAGGCAACGATCTTTTGTTCGTTCGACGGTTGCGCCAGGGCCATTCCGATTGCTGTTGGGATCGCGGTGCCGGCATGGCCGACCGCAAACCGGTCATATTGGCTTTCAGCGGGGTTGGGGAAACCGCTGGGTCCGCCTGCATGACGTAACTGACTGAATGTATCGCGCCGACCGGTGATGATCTTGTGCGTATAGCACTGATGGCCAACGTCCCAGAGGAGTTTATCCTTGGCGAAATCGAAGACATAGTGCATCGCCAGTATTGCTTCGACCGCGCCGAGATTGCTGCCGAGGTGCCCGCCGGTTCGGCTCACGGAATCCAGAATAAATGTACGGATCTCCTGCGCCAGTTGAACCAACTGCTCGACGGTCAGTGATTTAACGTCATCCGGACAATGAATGTGTTGCAATACTGTTTCCATAGGGCAAAAAAACTGATTATACCCTCCGGCCAAGCCAATAGCAACCCCAACACGCACGAATAAAAAAACCGCCCGGCGGATCAATCCGGGCGGTGCCAATACGCAAACTTATATGTAAAAGCCTTTAGCCTTTACTCCAATAGCCAACGATACTTATCGCTTTTCAGCAACACATTTTTAGGGTTGTTCCAACGATAAGGACCCATCGTTTCAAACTCGCGTCCACATTTCCCGAAGCGGAATGATTTGAACCGTGCCGTCCATAAACGCAAAATGGGTCATATTATGGCCATGCCGCGGGAGGGTATAACACGAATGATTTGATCCTCCGGATCGCTATGACGATGCCCGGGATACTCCGGCGGCATATACGTGTCCCACCCCCAACCGCCGCGGCGAAAATAATGGTCAAAAACCGAAGTTTTAATAATATCGGCCTTGTTGACTATTCGACAATCAGCCAGTCATTTGCGATATAGGCGAAATCGATCATCGTCACTTCGTGGCTCAGGTCGATATCGCCGGGGACGTGGAACAGCGTCAGAACACTGAAATCCGAGATACTGCGCATCGTGTCCCGCGCGGCAATAAAGTAGCGGCCGAATTCATACCCGCTCGGATACGGCAGGTTAACGTCAATATTGCCCGAACCGTCGGCCATGGTTACATCCAGCAGGTCCTCATCGAGATAGATCTCCACCGGCTCGTTGGGCGTATAATTATTGCCAACGATTTCGATATTCTCGCCCGGGGTGATGGAATTGACCACCAGCGTCATATTCGGCTCATTGACCGCCTGCGTGTTGAACACAAACGCGGTTTCGTCGATCGCCGGCGTGGTCAGGTTTTCCAGCAGCAGATGAACCGGTATCTCGTCAGCCGTGATCTCCAGGATTTCCGAGGACAACTGTACGAAAATTGTATCGGTAAACGGTTCCAACTCGGACGGCAAATTAATATCCGGATCCGTTGAATCACCCAGCGCATCGGTTTGCTGGAACATCGCGACCGGTGCAAAATCGATCAGCGAACCGTCAAAGTTCAATATTTGGGCCGACGCATCGACCATCGGGTACTGACCGTTCAACTCCACCAGAATGCGTTTATCATATCCCAGCGCATCGCCGGTCAGACTGTTATTGTCCGTATCCAGTTCAATCGACAGCAGACTGTTGACGTTGTAGCTGTTGGGAAATGCGCCCGCAAGATGGAAAACCATATCCATCAGCCCGGCCGTCACTGATTCGGCATAGAAATAACCGAACGCCAGGTCATCGTGGAAATCGATCATATAGGTTTCGTTCGGATCATCGACCCACAGTACCCGCGGCAGGTGATTGAAGATCAACACATTCTGCGGATGCATCCGCCGGTAATATTCCTCGCTGGGCGTCACGACATAATTTTTACCGAACCGCTTGGCATTCTCTTTGATTTCTTTGATCTGCTCAGGCGATAAGTCGCTGCCGCGTTCGACACGATAAGGCGGCGTGCCGCCGTTATTCTTGTACATCAAGTTATTGGTGTCCAGCGGATGCGTCAAATGACCGTTCGCATCGGACACGCCGGATAGGGTGCCGGAAACCTTCTTCTTGCCGACCAGCGTCAACGAATGCGCCAATTCATGCGCCAGGTCGTTGCCTTTTTCCTTATAGGCGTTGGGATCTGTTCCGGGGCGTTTCTTCATAAACACAACCGGCACCGAATACCAATGCCCGCCGTTGTTGGCATGGTAGGCCATCCCGTAATAATTCGATTGTCGCAGTTCGTTGCCGTAAAAGACTTTCATGCCCTTGTACGTCCCGTCGGCATTTTTGATCTCGTTCATCGAACCGGTGACCACGCCATGCTCTTCATTGGCGGCGATTTTACCGTCCGTGCCGGCGCCGTTGACATCGCGCCGGATGTTTTTCACCTCATACGAGATCATATATTTTTTCATGAGTTTGCCGGCCTCTTTAACGACTTCGTTGATCTCCTCGTCGGTTACATTGCAGCCCTTGACCACGTTGACCGTGATCGGGATGCGCGTGGCCGTCTCGGCCCACGTTAACGTCGAAAAAACAATTAAAACAATAATGATTGTGATAACGCTTTTGTGGATACACATGCTACCCTCCTGTAATTGAATTGTTCATTGAACCAGACTATTTTTCTGCGCCCCCGCTTAATTGTTGACCATATGAAACCGACATGTCCCATCCTTCAACAGGAGTATATCACATCGGATTGCCGATGTCAAGTTAGAAATCGATAAAAAAATCCGCTCTGAAACGGTTCAAGCCGCATGGGCGATCGATCTGCATGCAATGAAATGTTAGCCATCTCATTCATGCATTTTTTTCTTTTGCAAAGTAAACGGGTGACTCGCCGAGGCGTGAGAGGATATATTCGGTTCGTTCGGTGCCGGGCTGACTATATCGACGTTTGCCGCGCGGGCCGAGAAAGCGTATTATCTGCTGCTCGATCAATGTTCGTTTGCCGCCGTCGAGTCGGTCCATCTTATTCTGTACCGCATCGCTATCAAGAAGATTGTCTTTGCCGATGCCGACGGTTTCAAACGCGGCCAGGAGCCTTGCCTGTTCAACGCTGATCCCGGTTGCGTAAGCGGTCATCCCGGCCCGTTCGAAAAACGGGTGTACCCGCCCCATGGCCGCCATTGCCTCGACGATCGGAACATTAACCTGCGATAATGTTTCACGCACCAGTTTCGACGCCAGACCCAGTCCGCGAAACCGCGGCTCGATAATGACGCGCGATATCGTTCGCACCATCCGGTTCACTTTTTCGACCCGGGATGAATTATCCAGCCCGCTCAACAGATCGGCAAATACCCGATTTCGCATGCGGCAGTTCAGCGGCGGCCAGGCATAAACGATCACGCCGGCAACCGGACAATCATGCATCAATAGAGATCCGTCTTTGGGTTTGATCGCAAAAACCGAATCGATCGGCCCGGGTTGCCCGCTGCGATAATGGTACCGCTGCAGTCTGTGGTAATCGGTCATTTTCGCAGGGACGAATTCAAGTTCGTCGAGGATCGTGCCGGCGCTGTTCATCGTTTGCCTCTGTTGTCAATGACGTGGGGCGGTTCAAAGAATCGCATTCGCACCAGAACATCCGGCGTCAGTTCCGCCAGAAAATCTTCCCTTGCCGAAGCAAGGACAAACGCCCGGCCGTATTTGCGGGCAACGCGTCCGACATTTAACGCCAGCGTCGAGGCGGTGATCCTATCGAGCGAACCGGAGAACTCATCGGCAAAGATAAAGGCGCTGCCGCTTGCCATAGCCGCAGCGATTCGAAATCGGTAGGCCTGCCCTTCGCTAAGCTGCGCCGGTGTAGTGAGCATACAAAAAACCTCGCCGAGCCCGGCCGCCGTCAGCCAGCACAGCTTTTTGTTCAATATGCCGTCAATCGCATCAATCACCGCCCGATCGTCAGGTAAATCGATATCTGAAAGGTTTACCCGCCTGGCCGGGTCGATCTGTGCCTGAAGCGATTTGAGCATTACCGATTTACCGGTCCCCGAAGCGCCGGTGATAAAGACCACATCGCCCGGGTGAATATCGAGCTTACAGGTATGCACCGCGTTTCGAGTTCGGTATTTGCGGACCGTTATCCCGAACAGCCGCATCAGCGTGCGAACATCCTGACTGCTGCATAATGGGCGATCAAAATGATGTAATAGACTGCTGCTCATCATTGAAACGGCGATTGCGGTGGGCACAACCCACCCGGTAAATGACTTGTGCCTTCTGACTGCTGACTGTCCCCTTGTCCGGCTATGCCACGTGTGCTTCAGGTATAGGTATTAGGGGAATATTTGGCTTGCTACTCGATCAATTCAGCTTTTTGCGAATATCGCTGATCGTGCGATGAATCCGGTAATACGTGCTTTGACATTCGGCGGCGATACGGCGAATGGATTTGCCCTCCAGGAAATAGAGCCGCGCCATGTCCATTTCCTCCGCGCTGAAGCGATTGCGACGCCTCAGACATTTTAGATACTCCCCGTCCGCGAGCTGGTTGAATAAACGTTTGACGCGGCGGGAAACCGTGCATTCGCTCAACCCGCAAAGGATTGCAATTTGCCTGACCGGCACACCATACTCAAGCACCATTTGCATTATCATCTTATTCTGCCCGTTCAGCAGGTCGATGCGGCTTCGTAACAGGTCTATTTCAGCCCGATGCTGAAAAAGGCTGTTATTGTCGATTCCTTCGTAATAAAGCGTATCTGCCATGATCCCCTCACTTAATGTTTTGTATTCATCTAACTACAATACTATTTTACCATATTACACAACTTTTGCAAGCTTTTTCTCAAAATATTTAGGTTTTTCCCGGATTTTTTTTCATATCATCTCAAAAAAACAATATTGGCGTGTCGGGCAATCAAACAAATCAATTCATTAAACGACGCTCGAATCGCACAAAACACCTATTTTGACCGCCTCAAAGGGTGTCGCAAAATAGTGTCAAAAAGTCGCATAATAACGAACACTAAAGGTCCGGTATTTGGTATAATTCAAAGCGATGAACGAGCGTCTTATAAGACGTTCGTTGACGCAAAAAGAAGAAGGGTAAATGATGAAGAGAACCAAGAGGAGCGTGAGTCACACCGGCCGTTTCGGCCAATGGCAAGTCCTTGTTTATCTCTTCGATGTGTGATCTTTGAAAAGCATATGTTTTTCGCGTGTTGTCCGGGTTGTTTCGTCTTGTGCATAATGGTGATGGT
>CAZFDE010000084.1:0-11023 GCA_964517795.1 uncultured Pirellulales bacterium
GCCAATGCACCGAGGTCATTACCTCTGAGGTAATGAGTGAGGCCTTCGATTGCCCCATGCGGATCACGCAAAAACGAAATTGTTTTCAAAGCCGAATTCTGCTATTATGACCATTTCCTTTAGTTTGTCATCTCAAGAAGGATGGACTTATGCAAAAAAACAATAGTGTATTAACGGTTTTTATTTGCCTGTCATTATTCGCAGTTCATTGCTGCGGTGCATTAGTGGCCCATTTACCGTTTGAGGGCACTGCTGAGGATGTTTCCGGCAATGGTAATCACGGCAGCGCCACTGATGGTATCGTATATGTTCCCGGTCGGTATGGGCGAGCGATTCATACCGGCTCCGGCAATGAATATGTCGAACTTGCCAATGAGGCGAATTTTGATTTCATTGGTCCGATGACGATTTGTGCGTGGGTCAAATGCCCGCCGGGCAGTCTGCCCGCTGGAACCTGGTCCTCGATCGTTACCAAAGAGTCGTGGCGGTTGATCGTGCTTGGGCAGCACTGGGGGGTCAACGGCTCGCACGGATTTGAGTGCCAGGGCCTGGATCCCTACTACATTAATGTTGACAAGGCAAACAATTACCCGGGCATTCAGGACGGCCTCTGGCATCATATCACCGTGGTCTATGACGGTGCGAACATGATGCTATATACCGATGGGCAATTGAATAAAAAGACCGGTCATACCGGAACCCCGAGCGTCTGCGATGATCCTGTTCGGGTCGGCGGCGGTTCGAATCACCCGGCCCTTTTGCCGTTTAACGGCTATATCGACGAAGTGCGTATTTACGATGAAGCACTCGAGCCCGAGGATATCGTCAATGCCATGAATGATCGCAAACCCTTCAAAGCCAACAATCCCCAACCGCGGGAATGGCAAAGCGATCTCTCGCCGTCAACGGTGTTAAGCTGGTCGGCCCCGCTGGACTTACCTGAAGCAACTTATCGAATTTACCTTGGTACCGATCCGAATTTGACCGATGCAAAATCAATCAACATCGGGTCGGCAACGCGTTATGTACCGAATCTGACGATCAACCGCAAATACTATTGGCGGGTGGATGCAATTGACCCCGATTCGAATAAAATTTATATCGGCAATACCTGGGTTTTTTCGACGTCGCTGCCGAAAGCGAAAACCCCAAGTCCGGCCGATGGGGCCAAAAATGTAAATGCTAAAACCGTATTGAGCTGGAAACCGGAGCAAAAGGGCGGTCCGTATAAGCATCTGGTCTTTTTAGGCCAATCGCCCGATACGATGAGGCAGGTTGCTTCGTTGGGGTCGGATACGAACAGCTATCAACCATGTCTGCAGTGGCAAACGGAGTATTATTGGCAGGTCAAAGAAGAGGATGCTAATGGAAAAGCGTTAGCCGGCGATATCTGGCGGTTTACCACTGGTGACCCGCAATGTTCCACGTGCGGTCTAACGATTAAAAGCGATTGTCTGTGCGAACGGCAGGCATCGAAATACAGTTGTCCGTTAGGGGTGGCCAGAGACGTTTTTCCTACGCTGCCGGCCGGGATCGTCGGGCGGTTTGACGCCGAAGGCAGGATCGTGTTCAATCAGCGGCCGAAAAAATCCTGGGATTTTATGGCCACGGGTACCGGCACGACCGGCATGACGGTCACGGTGGACCAAACCGTCCGGATGCAGATCAACCACGCCGATGCCTACGATGGCGGGGCCTTTCAACAGCCGCTGGGGATCCTGCGTGTGAGTGACTGGGCGGTAGCCGGCTGGGCAAGCAAAGGCGATCCCTTTATGGATGTCGATACCCTTCGGATGGTTCATGATCTGAAAAAATCCTGTATTCGAGTAACTGCTGATACCCCCATCGGTCCGGTCCATATGGATATCCGAGCGCATATCGAGATGGATGTGATCAGTATTGATATCATCGACCAGCGCAGCGGTACACAGAACAAGCCAACCGGATTTAATCTGAATATGGATGTTGCAACGGGCCGGGACGTTACCGAAGACGGCGTTCATCTGACCTGGCATCTCAATACTGACAGCGTGTATGCCAAGGCGAATGAATGGTCGGGATTCAGTATGCCCGAAGAGACCGATGTACTGATGGGGCGATGTTTCGGAACGGCGGCATGCTTCGATCCGAACTATAAGACGAACACGCCCGGCCAGATGGGCTATCGCATATGGCTGGCGGCCGATTCGACCCTGGGCGGTGTCGAAACGTGGCGGAAAAATGTTCTTGAGAAGATCAATAAGGTCCGTGCTCTGGGGCCGGGTAAGTTTATCGAGAGCCACGAACAATGGTGGGCCGATTTCTGGAAACGGTCCTATTTTGAGCCGCAGCCCAAAGACGGCGATGAACGGTTTATCAGACACCAGGCCGCCTTTGATCTGTATCGCTATTATATCGCCTGCTGCAGCAGTGATCGTCGCGAATTTCCCGTGCGGTTCCAAAATGACCTCTTCAGGTATAACAATGTTCAGCACTTCTGGTCGGTGATGGATATCACGGCCCTTGAGACCTATCAGTCGGTTTACGGCGCTATGCGGACGGGCGATCTGGCCGCGATGCGGAGCCGATTGAATTACTATATCAGGTTCATGCCGCTATTTAAGAAACATAGCCAGGCACGATTCGATCATGATGGCTCAGTTTGCCCCTATGAAACGAGCGTTTGGGGCAGTTATCTTTATTGGGGCGACGGCCCGGTGACGTATTATACCGAGAAAAACAGCCCGTATCTGCGTTACAGTTGGTCGGGCAATCTGTGGATGCTGCTGTTGATGTGCGATTATGTGAATATCAGCGGTGATTTGGATTTTGCTGAAAGCGGTTTGCGGTCGTTCGCGTCAGAGGTCCTGACCTTTTTCAAAGAACACTATCCGCAAAAGGATGAGAGCGGTCATATTGTTTTCAGTCCCAGTTCAGCCGGTGAAACATGGTGCGGTGTGAAAAATGCGGCTGAGGTAATCTGCGCATTTCGAACGCTCCTTCCACGGTTGATCACGATTGCCGAGCAGCAGGGTTGGGATACGAAAGCCGGCCATTGGAAAGAGCTGCTTTCGCAGATTCCGCCGATCCCGCGGGGAAAACTCGTTCAGGACAGCGAAACGCGGAAGTGGCAGATCCTCGAGGGTAATCTTCTGGTGCCCGCCGAGAGCATGGAGGATTTGGAGACTAATGGGCCGATCAATCATCAGCATACCGAGCTTTTTGCGATCTGGCCGAGCAAGCTCTATCTGCGAAATGCAGAAAAGTTGAAAGTTGCATTGGAATCTTATAAGGCGCGAATGTGGCAGCGTGGCACCGATGGCTGGAATCTCAACGTCGTATTCGCAGCGTGCCTGGGCCTCGAAGATGAGGTGGACCGGATGTTTGATTTTCATTTTGATGTAACCAATACGTTTCCCTGCGGCCTGGCCCAGGAGACCTCACTGCATCAGGACCATTTTCGCGGGATCAGTATTTATCCCAGTATGCAGGGGATGGGTACGACTATGATCCCGGTGGTCGAACGGCTGATGCAGGATTATGCCGACAAGATCATTTTGCTGCCATGCTGGCCGGACGAGGTGCCGGTTCGATTCGCGTTTTTCAGCCCGTTTGCCGGCCGCGTCGAAGCCGATTACCGTCCCAATGACTGCCTGATTGTCACAACGGAACGACCGATTAAAGTCACGATACCGAAAGACTTAACAGGAATACTACAGCTTCACGTCAATGAATGAGATGAAATTCTGTATCTGATCAGCGATTCACGTTGTTGAGCCGGACCTGTTCGACCATTTCTTCGGGGGTAACGACCCGGACATCGCTGTCAAGGTTATCGACAATATATTTAACATCGTCCATGGTGTAACTCCAGGCATGGACGACAACGGCCGTATAACCGGATTCGATGGTCGGATTCGTCGGGCGGCTGTTGATGTTACTGATCAAACTCGACGGGCTTTGTGAGCCATCCCACAGGCGGTATTTCGTACTGATAAACGGCTTGTCACCGTACCAGCGGATATCGTCTCCGAAATCGTCATACGGTTCACCGGAAACGAACACGCCTCGCAAAACCGGTATTGCCGCCAGGTAATTGGCAAAGGTCGTTCCGCCGCCGTAGGTGTAATCTTTCATCCAGACCGTTTTGAGGTCACCCTCGGCCATAAAGCGGCCAAGCTGCTGACACTGTTTTGCTTTGCCGCTGGCGGTCATATAGGACGGGTGTGTATAGCCCATTCCCGAGAACGGGACCATGAAGCAGTCTTTGTTGGGGATTGCATTGTCGTACCACCATTTCATGACGGCCGGCGCCATTTTGATCATCGACGGGCTCATGCCCCAGCCCATGGCGAACTGGCCGCGATAGGGACTGCCGTATCGATCTGCGCCGGCAGCCCAGTTTGAGCCATTGGTCAGCAGGTTGATATTATCCATATCCGAATGAATGAACGTCACATAATGGACATTGGATTCGGTGGTATAGCTGTTGGGTTCGGGGAGCTTCTGGTCGAATTGGATTCGCGGTTCCAGTGCCGCCAGACCGGTGTAATATGAGAAATTCAGAGACCAGTCACACGGCAAGGTATAGAGGTCATACGACGAATGATAATTGACCATTGTCAGTTCGCTGCCGCCGCTGGCCGGATCGTCGAATCCGAACCAGGGCGAGTTATCCACCATGGCATCATAGATAGCGTTCATCGTACTAGAGCTGGAGGTCCACGCGGTCATCGCCTTGAGGGCTGGGCCCAAATCGCGAAGCCGTCTGGCTACCGCCAGATTGTCCACATCATCATCTTTCATCGCAATGGCCCGATGGGTAAAATCGTTCCAATAGTTATTGAATACCCATGTGGTATCCTTGCCTCGGGCATCGAATACCATGCTCAGGCCGAGTGCCTGGACCGTGCTTTCCAGATCGATATCGACCGCGATGGCATTGAGTATCCCCGCCATGGATGTGGCTGAGCAAACGGATTTGGGATAATTGACCGGATCGTATAAGACATAACCGGCAATATCGTTTTTGTAGTGATTGACAAGCCATTGGTATTCGGTATATGCGCCTTTGACATCGGCGACATAGGTTACATTAATATCGTATCTCAGGCCCATGTCCCGCAGCCACAATCCGTTGTCATTGTCTTTCCAGATAAAGATTTCCGGCCGCTGCTGAGCAATAACCCCTTGGAGCGTCTGGGCGGAGACGAGCTCCTGGTCGGTCAGGTTGCTGAAATCCACGGCATAGAGTTGTCTGGGCCGCTTAATGCCGAAATCGAGGCCGTAATCGACGGCAGTGAAACTCCAGATTCGCCCACGGTGCAATTTGCTGCCGTCATTTTCATCAATTCGCCAGTAATAGGTCTGGTTATACGTCAGATTACCCGTCGAATAGGTAGTGGCGGTCTGAGGCCCTTTATACACCCCGCCTAAAGGCCAGGTATTATTCGCATCGGTGACATCCTGCTCATTGGTCCCGAAATACACCTCATGCGAAAGTGCATTTTCGCCCGGTGTCCAGCTCAGGACGATATTGGCCGTGCCGGTGCCTTCGCCGAAATCCGCCGGGGACGGTTCCGAGGCGATTCGCGGGTCTTCCGGCGTGGTTGTAAAGGACCACAATTGACCTTGATACGTCACCGGCTGATTGACTTCATCGATTCGCCAGTAATATGTTTGGCCGTAATCGAGGGCGCCGGGATCAAAGCTGTTATTGTCGATGGTCTGCATACCCTTGAAGGTATTGGATGTATTCAGTTGAGCAGCGACAACGGCAAAATCCTTGAAATTGACAAAATCATCGTCGCCATAGACATCCGGATTGGGGTAATCGCCGCTGACCGTTTGAAGCCAATTATCGGCCATGAGGCGAATATCGAGAATATCTACCGAACCGCTCAGGTCGGCATCGCCCGATAGCGGCTGGTCGGTATTGACATCTTTGGCGTCGGTACCGAAATAGACATAGTGGACATCCGTATTTTTGCCGAGCTTCCAGGTCAGGGCCTGATCCGCATCGACATAGACCTTGTCATCATACGGATCGGGCGACCATGCCTGATCGTAGTTGACATCGCCGATGTCGGGGGCGGTGATCAGGGTATATCCCGAATCATGTACATTAATGACTTCGGCCCGCCCACTGTGGGCGGTAATGACTCCCAGGTCGATAAAGCTTTGGATCGATCCGGTATCATCGCCTTCCAGTTTAATCGTACCGCCGTTGATATTGATGAAAGCGGCGCTGCCCATATTCAGATTCGGGGCGATAATCAGGCCGCCGTCCATGAAAATCTGGCCGGTAGAGCCGCCGGCAACCCCGACATTGAGATTGCCGTTGGCGATAATTTCGATGGTGCCGCCTTCCATATTTAAGATACCATGTGCGCCGGATTGGTTGCCAAGATTAAATCCACCGGAAGGATTCACTCGAAAATAAGCATTATCCCGTATAGTCATTTTACCGATGCCGTATTGACCGAGATTCATTTTTTTGGTCGTCGTTCCGGTTGTTGTGCCGGTGGCAGCGTTGCCGGACATGATCAGGTGTCCTTTGGAGCCGGCCACGTTGGCGACCAGCATGAATTTGTCCGGATAATTCCACAGCCCGCCGGTCATTTCGAAGACGGCGAAATCGCTCATGCCCGAGACATTGCCCAGCCGAAGTTGGCCGGTTTGGGTTAGTGTACCGCCGGTCATCTTCAGATAGCCCGCTGCGGGGTAGTTGCTGTTGGCGATTTCGATATTGTTGCCTTGAGCGTTATCGCCGGCGACAATCTCACAGTAATTGGTCAGTCCCAGATAGCCGATCTCGACGTGATACGCCGTGGTCGGAGTGGAATTAGGATTCCAGTTACTGGCGGTATTCCACAGATGATTGCCAGAACCGTTATCATTGACCCAGACATGGGCTGCTGGACAGACGACGGATAACACCACTACCAAAAACATCGTTAAAAGCACGTGTTTCATCAAAAATCCTCCTTAGAGGAACCCGTTTTAAGCCCCCTGATTAATACGTTTATTATACCATATTGGATTGATCATTTCAAGAAGTAAGTAATTGGCATCACAGAAGTAAGCGCAAATCCTGTCCGATAAAAAATCCCTCAATCTTATCGGTGATTATATGTAAAAGCCAATAATAGAGATACGGTCCACTGGCAGATCATTTAAAAATGTCTTAAGATTCCCTTCGATTACACCCTTTTTCAATTGCCCGTATCTTTTTTGGCTTTCGATTTTTCAGTCAGTGCTTTCAGAATGGAATCAGCGACTTTCTCCGCCAGATATTTTGAGCCGTTACCGGTAAAATGCAGGTGAGACAGTTGAATTTATTAACACATATGTTTTTAGCCCATCTGGTGCGGATATTTTGATTGTTTATATTCGTCAATCGCCTTGAGATGAAGTTCATTGTTTGGGTCGAGATGCGGAATTTCACCAAGTTTCTTGATAAAACATATTTTAGCGGCAATCACTTCAGCATCTTTTGAGTCGGTTACTTCAACATAATCATCCGGATCACTGCTGCCGTTGGTATCATAAAAGCGGCCCGGCGAATTGTACAATATCTCATCTACCGCCTCCAGCACCCACTTTTCATCTCGCAGCATTCGTGCTGTCCCGATATAACTGTACAGCCATGTGCGATGTTTGCGGCAGCGGCCCGTCAGGCAGGGAACCAGGCTCTTTCCGTCGAATTCATAACCATTCGGCAAAATACCTCCGGCAAAATCGAGTAATGTCGGAGTTACATCCGCCAGTGAAACCAATGCTCTGGATCGACCTTTGGATTTGATGTATTTGGGTCCATAGACCACCATGGGGACTCGGGGGCCGCGGGCCGTCGCTTTACATTTGCCGATACCGCAGGATCCGTTATCGGAAGTGACCATAATGATTGTATCATTGAGAAGTACCGCTTTTCGAAGTCCCTCGATCACCCGGCCAATCATAAGATCAGCGTATTGCATGCATTCCTCGAATGTGCCGCCGGTTAATTTGCCGGGCCGACCCGACAGCGGCGTTGTGGCAATCGCGTTGCCCTCTTTATATGCTGTTTGATGGGGTAAATGCAGCGGCATATAGATAAAAAAGGGCTGATCCTTGTGCCGGCCGGCAAAATCCACCGCGAAATCCGCATAAAAGTCCGTAGCAAAATCTTCCGGTTGGGTTTTTAACAGTTTTCCGTTTTGGACGATCACCGGATGCCAGTATCGCGAATAGACCGGCCCTAAGCCATACCCCTCTTCGGATTCCACCAGCCCGGTAAACCGCGAACCTTCCGGCAGTTGGTTTTCATAATAACGATGCAGGCAATATTCATCGAAACCGTGGCGCTGCGGATCAAAGAGTATCGGAATTCCCCAGCGGCCCGTTATCGCTGTTTTATATCCGCAGCGTTGAAGTAAATTGGAAAACAGTAATGTCCCGTGTTGCGTAAAATCGATTTCATCATGGTTGGTAAAGGGCACACTAAGCTGGTTGTGATACCAGCCGGTTCGACTGGCGTATCGCCCGGTCATAATCATGGCGCGCGTCGGCGAGCACATGGGCGTTGCCCAGCAGGTTTCGAATTGGACCCCTTCCTTGGCAAGCCAGTCAATATGCGGCGTATTCACGTTGCCGCCGTAACAGCCGAAAAGGTCCGGGCCGGCGTCGTCGGTCATGATGAGAACAAAGTTCGGCTTTCGCTTTAGCCTTGACTGCATTGCATGGAGGGAATTCGAAGTCGCCCAAAGGCCGCAGATGCCACCGGTAAGCTGTAAGAATCGCCGTCGAGTCATACGTTTTGGCATGGTATTCAATCCTTCAATAAACCGAAAGGTGATATTTCATTATATTTCCAGGGAAGGTGCTGCATACATTTCGATTTGGGCCTGGGTCGGGGCGGGCAGCTTCTTTAGAATTTCTGCAAATCGATTTTTAGCCTGCAGAACTTGCGGCGACGTGTCTTCGGTGACATCGATGTAGTCTTGTTCGTCCCTGTTTCCTTTTGTGTCATAGAATTTGCCATTACCGTCGAGCAGCCATCGCTTGTCCCGCAAAAATCTTTTTTTACCCAGATAGCTGAATATCCATTGGCGCTCAGTATAGTCTTTACCCTCGAGCAGATTCGCAAAACTGACGCCGTCGATGATATAGTCTTCCGGTATGATTGCGCCGCCCAAATCGCAGAGTGTCGGCAGAATGTCAGAGAAATCAATGAGATTGTCAACGGCTCCCCGGGCTTTGACCCGTCCTGGACAGTTGATAATCATCGGAACCCTTGGGCCTCGTTCCTGATACGCGTTATTTTTACCATAAGCGCATGTACCATTGTCTGCGGTGAACATGATAATCGTATTATCGCGCAGACCGGCTTTTTCAAGACCGTTGATTATTCTACCCATCAATTGATCGGTGTACTCGAGGTTGGATTTTAAAGTGCCTTTGATCTTACCGTTTTCGCCCGGCACCGGCAGATAACCCGACCGGTCGGCCTCGAAATCCCATGACATATGCGGCAGGCACATCGGATAGTACACCATGAAGGGTTTGTCCATGTGTCGTTTCGCAAAGTCGATTGCGAAATCCGTAAAGATATCCGGGCCGTAATCGTTTGGGCCGGTTGGTAGAGGCAGGCCGTTTTTGATGATGGATGGATGCCAATATCGTGCGGCCCGGCCGATCACCGTACCGAGACGGCCTTTTAACTCTTGGGTTTCAATTGGACCGTCGAAACCTTCATATTTTTCCCACATACAGTGTTCATCGAAACCATATTCTTCATAGGTTCCGGTCAGTTGCCATTTGCCGCAAATCGCCGTGGCGTAACCGGCCTGTTTCAGGCATTGGGAAAAGATCATGTTTTCATCGGTCAAGTTGCTGCCTTTTTGCTGGCCGCGAGGTTTCATTTGGTTATGAAACCATTTCGTTCGAAAACCGTACCGTCCAGTCATGATCTCCGCGCGCGTCGGGCTGCATAGCGGTGTGCACCAGCATGTCTTGAACATCAGGCCGTTTTCAGCCAAACTATCCAGAACCGGCGTATTGTGTTCAGTATTGCCATAACAGCCAAATTCCCGCGCCGAAACATCGTCGGCCATAAAGACAATGATATTGGGCTTTCTGGCCTGTGCCTGGTTTGGATCGGTTGCCCGACTTGCCATGGCAAACGCATTTCTGCCGTACGTCATGCCGGCTAAACCGAATAATTTGATAAAATCGCGTCGATTCATGATGGATCTGCTTTCTCTTTCAAAAGTGCTTTTTGGATTGATCCGGCTACTTTCTCGGCAAGGTATTTTGAGCCTTCACCGGTAAAATGGACGTTCTGGGGCAATTGAATATCCTTGATTTTTTTCATGGCATGAGCATACAGGTCATCGATGGCGATGTTGTGTTTTTTAATCAGTTTCACAGCGGCCTTGTTATATTCGATTTCTTCACCGGCGATGCGGCTTTTAGCACCATCGGGGACCGGTGTCGTCGTGGCAAAGATGAGTTTGGCGTTGGTCTTTTCGAGTCGTTTGATGATCGTTTCGAGATTCTTTAGATACTGATCGAGAGGCACCTGATGCACGCCGTTGTTGGGATCCGTTCTTTTGCCCTCTTTATCAAGATATACCAAGTCATGCAGGCCGAAGTTGAAATGAATCACATCCCACGGCTGATCGCCGAGCCATTGATCGATTTTTTTAAGACCTTTTGTGGTCGGACCGCAATTATCGACCTGAGTATCGCTTTGCAGCGGCCGGTGAACATTCGCTTTTCCTTTGAGCAATTCGCGAACCGGCAGCGTATAACCGATCGAGATCGAGTCCCCGATCAGCAGCACCCGCGGCAGATTTGGGTCATCTTTGATCGCCCAGACGATCTCTTTTTTCTTTTTTGCCGGCTCATTGCTGTCTTTCGCCTTGTCCGCCCATGCGAAATTAACCAGTACGGTAGTAAGGACCAGAATCCAAATCATTTTTCTACGCTTCATTTTTATTCCAAACATAATTAGGGCTTGCTGAATAAGCCCTGCTTTCCCTTTTTTCCGGTCGCCGGCCAG
>CAZFDE010000085.1:0-10717 GCA_964517795.1 uncultured Pirellulales bacterium
ATAAATGGTCGCGGCTGATCGTTACACAAATCCCCGACGAGATCCTCGACGACCGCTGCTTATATTAA
Source organism: uncultured Pirellulales bacterium (assembly GCA_964517795.1). Classification (GTDB taxonomy): domain Bacteria; phylum Planctomycetota; class Phycisphaerae; order Sedimentisphaerales; family Anaerobacaceae; genus CAZFDE01. The sequence continues at coordinate 69 of CAZFDE010000085.1, forward strand.
AGCGATAGCGCTTAAGGAATGTTTGCAAATGTAAACGGTGGCCTGAAGCTGCGGTTAAGCCTTTTTGCGGATGTCATCGAAAAACGGGGTATATCGTCGCAGGACGGCTTCGGCGGCGTAGAGGTACATCGCGGCCGACCAGCTTTGCCAGTCATTGCCCTGCGGCGTCCCATCCTGGGCGCGATGCCATTCGTTGAATCCGAATTCGAGTTTCTCATCATGGGCATCGTAGATCATATCGGTCAGGGCCAGCAGTTTTTTTTCAGCCAATCGATATCGCCCGGCCGCTACGAGCGCAGCGATATAAAAGCCGCAGATGAACGGCCAGATGCCGCCGTTGTGATATTCACCGGGCTGGTTGTATTTTTGATAACGCGGCCGCCAGTCCGGATCCTCCGGCTGGATATAGGGAAAGAAATTCGGCGGCAAATCCACCGAAAGCAGTTCGTTCTTTTGTAATTGTTTGCATTCGGTTTCAATCCACTTGATTAAGTCCCGCGAGCGGCTTTTGGAAGCAATCCCGAACAGAATGGCCAATGAATTGCCCAACAGATCAAACCGTTCGCTTTTATAGACTTTATATGACCACATCGCGAAATAGGGCTTGTGACGCAAAACCAGACCTTCGTGCACATGACGATGTTGCCTTTCGCCTTTGACGGTAAACCGACCCATCAATGCGGACATTTGCTCGGCCTGTTCATGCATACCGATCAATCGCAAATAACCGTACACCACCGTATTAACAAACAGGCCGTAACCGAGCACCCACTGCTCATCGCGCCAGTCAGTAGTCGGAAGTTGCGCAACCAGAACACGATCCGATGGACTTTGATAAGCCATCCATGTCAATGCTTTTTGTACGGCCTCATCGAGAAACTGTGGTTCGTCCATCGCCTTACGATATAAACCAACGGCCAGCAGAAACAACGGCGTTGTATCGCTGGCACCGCGATCTTCTTTATCATGGATCAATGAAGGAATATGGCCGTTTTCGCTTTGATTCTTTGCAGCGGTTTCGAGCACCCGCCGCAGCGATTTGAGCAGTTTCGGGTGACCGCTGATCAGAAAACCCGCCGCGCAGATCATCATGTCACGGGTGTAGGGCTCGGGATACCCCCAGCCGGCGGTTCGCGGCAAACCGTGAAACGAGCCGTGATTGTTATGCAGCAGCACTTTGATTGCGGCCTCTTTCGTGTGCTCGATTAATTTGACTTCTTTCTTTTCCATCGGCTATGAAATTCCTAAGCGTTCACCAACGATCTCGACGAATTTTTTGGCCACAACACGGTAATTATAATGTTCGATCGCTCGCTGTCGTCCCTGTTCGCCCATTTTCTTTCGTAATGCCGCATCGTTCATCAGTTCCAGAAGGTATTTGGCGATATCATGGATACTCGCGCGGTAATCCACGATCCGTGGGCGCTTGAACGTGACTTTGTGACCCGGTTGATAGCCGGATTCGTCCCCGACGATTGCTTCACGCAGGCGAATCTCCTGGGCAACCTCAGCCAGATAGGCGTTTTTACCATGTACCATTGTGTCGAGCATGCCCATGGCCTTGATGCCGATGACCGGTTTGCCGCAGGCATTGGCTTCCACCTGGATCATGCCGAAGCCTTCCAGCCGTGACGGGGCGGCGTAAATATCGCACGCCGCGACCAGATAGGGCATGAAGTTGCGCGAAATGCGGCTGGCGGTATAAACCACATTCTTTTCGATCCCCAGTTGCGTTGCAAGCTGCAAGTCGTGTATGTTCTGCTGTTCGGTTCGCGGCTGCGGCCAGACCTTACAGACGTATTTCCAATCAGGGGCTTCCTTATCGATCAGGGACAAGGCCTGCAGGACTTCCTGGGCACCTTTGGACGCAGCGTCACCGCCAACCGTCAGGATCATGATCTGATCGGGGGCAACGCCAAGCGCTTCGCGAACGGTTGTGACTTTCAGATCGCCGGCATCGCGCGGTGCAAAGGCGTCCGTATCGCAGCCGACCGGCAATACCTCAATATTTTTTCCGCTAAGCCCGTCGCGGACATAGACTTTTTTCACCCAGTTGGACGTAACTAAAATCAGCGGCAGACCTTCGAGGATATCGCGATAGTTAGCGATATAGCCGTCGGCCACCAGCCACGGCACGGGATTAACGCCGTACCGCATCGGGTGCATCACCAGATCGGGCGTATGGCCCCAGTAACCGACGCCGACTACGACATCCGGTTCGAACCAGCGGTAGTACCATTCTTTTTCCTGCGGCGATTCGAAATTAACCGCGCAGGCATCGACATCGATCTCTCGCAGCCCCCGCATGAGCAGGTCGCCCTGTGTTGCCAGACCCGCCGGTGACGGCGGATAATCATATTGGACCAGTACTTTCATATTAAAGCCTTATCCTTTCCTTTGTTTTGTATTAAATCGTCGAAACGCTTCGGTTACAGGGGTTGTCTTTGCTTCGAAGCTGTCTTCGTCGAAGCCGTATATATCGGTTATAATCCGGTATTTTTGCTGCCATATCTCATCGGGCAGTTGAGTTTTGATATCGGCATCGTGGGCGGGTCGCGGCAAGTATGTGCGGTTGCCGTCCTCATACGCGAACTGCCAAAGTTGATCGGTGAAAAGGTGATCGTCTTTGATCAATGTACGAACCGCTTTGGCGGCTTCTTCATGACGGCGGTGCCGCGTGTATTCGCCCAGCAAACCGTGTGTCAGGATCAGGTCGTAATGGCTTTTGGGCAGTAGACCGAGAATTGTTTTTTCAACATTTCGCGGCAGCAGCGGATTCTGCTCCGGGCCGTCATCGAGATCCCCCATTGCCCCCTCGGCACCATACACATCGAGGGCTTTTCGAAATTTAGGCATGCGGTCGGGGTCGCTGCTGCGACAAAGCGTGATAATTGTCCAGTCACAATCCGGATGGAGCAGGATCGTGCCGCCGCACCATAGGGTCTCATCGTCCGGATGGGCTGCCACCACAGCCGCGGTGTGAAATGCTGTAAATTGTCCCGAAAGGCTCGGCATCGTTTCGCCTCCCAACGAAAACGATTATACCAAAGCACCGGCAAACGGAATATAAAAAAATGTTCGGTTCAAATATTTATTACGATCAAACCGGCAATCAGGATCGGATCATGGTCAGCAGCATTTTGAATTTCTGGTTGGCCTTGACCGAATGCGGAATGTCGGCGGGCATGATCAGGATCTCACCGGCGACGGCTTCAATGGGCTTGCCGCCGATGGTAAAGACACCGGTCCCGTCGAGAACTTGCACGACGGCGTCAAAAGGGGCCTGGTGTTCGCTGAGTCCCTGGCCCGCGTCGAAAGCAAAGAGGGTGATCGTACCGGCCTTTTTATCGAGAATCGTCTTGCTGACAACCGAATCGTCACTGTAATCAATTAGATTTGCTAAGTTCTGATTTTGTCCGACACATGCTTGCAGTACTTTTGCTTGTTCGCTCATCGTTTGACCTCGCTTTTTTCAGAGTGTATGGTTTGTCGACTTTTGATGGTACCGTCAAGGGCGATCGTAACATCCTCGAAGCGCTGATTGATCCCGGCCTTTTCGATGGCGGCTTGTGCCAGCCGCGTCAGGCCGCTGCAGCAGGGGACTTCCATATGGATCACCGTCAGGCTGTTGAGTTGATGGGTTCGCAGGATCGCTTCGAGCTTATCGAGGTATTCCGCGGTGTCATCGAGCTTCGGGCAGCCGATGACGATACGGCGGTCTTTGAGGAATCGCTGGTGAAAATCGCCCATCGCGAACGGCACGCAGTCGGCCGTCAGTAACAGGTCCGCACCTTTAAGATAAGGCGCATTGGCCGGTACCAGCTTCAACTGGACCGGCCATTGGCCTAATTGGCTTGACACATCGCCGGACTTTCCGGTTCCGGGTTGTTTTGTGGAAAAATCTTTTGCCATCATGCCCGGGCAGGTAAATTCGATCTTGTTTTCAAATGGCTTCGATGCGGCCAGATGGTCCTTGACCGCCTGCTCGTCGAATTCGGATGCTTCGCGCTGTTCGATCGTGATTGCGTCCTGTGGACAATGCCCGATGCACGCGCCAAGGCCGTCGCAGTAGGTTTCGCTGATCAGTTTGGCTTTGCCGTTGACCAGTTGAATCGCGCCTTCGGCGCAGGCACTGACGCATTGGCCGCAGCCGTTGCACTTGTTTTCATTGATTTTTATGATATTTCGAACGGTCATGATTAAACTCGCTTATTTGTTCAGCATCTCGGCCATATCCTTCTCGACATCCTCGATCGGGGCAATATTGTATTGCTCCACAAGCAGATTCAATACATTCGGACTGAGAAACGCCGGCAGGGTCGGGCCGAGCTTGATGTTTTTGACGCCCAGATACAACAGTGTCAACAGGATCGCCACGGCCTTTTGCTCGTACCACGAAACGACAAACGACAGCGGCAGGTCATTAACGCCGCATTTGAAGGCGTCAGCCAGTGCCAAGGCGATCTTCGCCGCCGAGTAACAATCGTTACACTGGCCGGTATCGATCAATCGCGGGATGCCCTCGATATCACCATAACTCTTGTCATTGAGCCGATATTTGCCGCAAGCGGCGGTGAGAATGACACAATCCTCGGGCACTTTTTCGGCGAATTCGGTGTAATAATTGCGGCCGGGCTTGGCCCCGTCACATCCGCCGATAAAGAAGAAGTGACGGATTTTGCCAGCCTTGACCGCTTCGATGACTTTGTCCGCCAATCCAAGCACTGCGGTATAATGGAAACCGGTGCTGAGCGTGCCGCGCTGGCGTTCTTCCAGCGGTGCACCGTTTAATGCGGCTTCGATCACCGGTGAGAAATCGCGGCCGGTGATATGCCTGACGCCTTCGGCACCGGCGATCCCGCAGGTAAACATCCGATCTTTGTAGCTGTCTTTGGGGATCATAATACAGTTGGTCGTCGCCAGGATCGCCCCGGTGAATTCATCGAATTCTTTGCGCTGGTTCTGCCATGCGGTACCGTAATTACCGACAAGGTGTTTGAATTTTCGTAATTCCGGGTAACCATGGGCCGGCAGCATCTCACCATGTGTATAAACATTGATGCCCTTGCCTTCGGTCTGGACCAGCAATTCGTAAAGATCCAGCAGGTCGTGGCCGGTTACGACAATACCCGGTCCGGCTTTGGTGCCGTTAAAGACCTCGGCCGGCGTCGGATTACCGAAGCGGCCGGTATTGGCATTGTTCAACAATTCCATCGCACGGAGATTCATCTCACCGGCTTTCAGGACCAGGTCGATGTACCGCTGCAGGTCGAAATCGACATTCGTCAGGGTTGCAAACATGGCTTCGTGCGCAAACGCATCAACCTGTTCGTCGATCGCACCCAACTGGCGAGCATGATAGGCATAGGCGGCGATGCCTTTGAGCCCGAAGATTAATGTATCCTGGAGGCTTTGGATGTCCTCGTTCTTACCGCAGACGCCGACTTTCGTGCAGCCGGTACCGCCGGCGGCCTGTTCACATTGATAACAAAACATGGTCATTCTCCTTTCCCATTTCGATTATGATTATTTTTCCATGCATTTTTCATGCTTCAGATTTTGAAGATCGCTTGATTCGAGGATATCTGTCAGTGTTATTGACTTGAGATAATCCTCGATATGTTCCTGCAATCCGGTGAGTTTTTTGTGTACCCCGCAGTTGTCCTTTCGTCCGCACGCACCGGCACAGAGAAAACAGCGATTCAGACTGACTTTACCCTGGATCAGTTCGATGATCTCCAGCAGGTTAATATCTTGCGGTTTTCGAGTCAATTGAAATCCCCCAGCCGGTCCCATCACACTTTCGACAAATTTTGCTGAATGCAGTTTTTGCAGTAGTTTGCAGGCCAGCGAATACGGCACGCCGCTGTTTTGGCTCAACTGACGGGTTGAAACCGTATCTTGACCGTAGTGAGCGGCTAAACCGGCCATTAACAACAGTGCATAATCAGTATTTCGTCGCAATATATCCATCAAAACACGTTTCTTAAGCCTTCTTTTTGTATAAGACTAATATAGTCCTACTTTTGTGAGAGTTCAAGTCTTTTTTTGAAAATCACTTAATTTTTTTAAAAAAGTTTCATCTAAAATTGAAATGTCCGGCACAAGTATCCTTAATCTTGTGTATTAGCCGGTTTATGATTGACTTTTGGGGTGCATATCGGCTATCCTGTGAACCTTTAATTGACTAATATTACTCATGTTGGAAAGATATAGCTTATGCTGAAACGGACCGTCAATTGTGGACAGTTACGAATTGAAGATGCCGGTAAAAAGGTTGTTTTATCCGGCTGGGTACATTCGTATCGCGACCACGGTAACCTGGTTTTTGTGGATTTGCGGGACAAAAACGGCTTAACACAGTTAGTTTTCGATCCGGAAACTCAGCCCAAGTCTCACGAAATCGCCCGTTCGCTGCGATGTGAATGGGTGATCACCGCCAGTGGAATTGTCGAACCGCGAAGCGAGGGGATGGAGAATCCCAAGCTGCCGACCGGTGCGATCGAAGTCGCTGTTGAAGAACTTGAAATTCTCAACCAGGCCAAGACCCCGCCCTTTGATATCGAAGATGATATCAAAACAGGCGAAGAAATCCGTCTGGAAAATCGGTACATCGATCTTCGCCGCCCGAAGATGCAGAGCAATCTTAAAGTTCGCCATCGGGTCTGTAAAATCGCTCGCGATTATTTTGACAGCCTCGGCTTTACCGAAGTTGAAACGCCGATGCTCGCCAAGAGCACCCCGGAAGGGGCCCGCGATTTTCTGGTGCCGTGCCGGCTGGTGCCCAATACCTTTTATGCATTGCCGCAGTCGCCGCAATTGTTCAAACAGATCCTGATGATCGGCGGGATGGACAAATATTTCCAGATCGTCCGCTGTTTCCGCGATGAGGATCCGCGGGCCGATCGCCAGGCGGAATTTACACAGGTCGATGTCGAGATGAGCTTTGTTGACAGCGACGATGTGATGACGGTTCACGAAAACCTTGTGGCCAAGATATGGAAAGCGATCCTGGATGTCGATGTGAAACTGCCGGTGCGACGGATGACATATGCCGAGGCAATGGAAGATTATGGGATCGATCGGCCGGACCTGCGGTTCGATATGAAGCTGAAAAACATTTCCGATATCGCCAAAGACAGTACCTTTAAGGTCTTTACCTCGGTGATCGAAAAAGGCGGCATTGTCAAAGGTCTCTGTGCTCCGGGTGGCGCAAAATATTCGCGAAGCGACATCGAAAAGACGCTAACCAATTTCGTTGGTGATTATGGCGCCAAGGGCCTGGCATGGTTCAAGACTAAAGATGAAAACGGTAAAATCAACCTGACCAGCAGTATCGCCAAATTCTTCAATCCCCAACAGCTCGATGAGATCGTCAAGCGATTTGATGCCAAGGATAATGACTTGTTGTTGTTTGTGGCCGATACCGAGGCGACAGCTAATAAGGCATTGGCGCCGTTGCGATGCCGCTTAGCCAGAGAATTAAAACTCTATGATGAAAAAACGTTCGAATTTCTTTGGATAACTGATTTTCCGCTGTTCGAGTGGAATGAGGACGAGAAACGGTACGATTCGCTGCATCATCCGTTTACTTCGCCGGTACCCGAGGATATCGAAAAATTAGACAGCGATCCGGGTCATATCCGTTCGCAGGCCTACGACATCGTTGTCAACGGTTCGGAGATCGGTGGCGGCAGCATTCGTATTCATAATCCCGATATTCAGCAGAAGGCCTTCGACTTGTTGAATATTTCACGCCAACAGGCGCTGGAGCGTTTTGGGTTCTTTCTCAAGGCATTAGAGTATGGCACCCCGCCACACGGTGGCATCGCCCTGGGACTGGACCGGATCATCATGTTGCTGACGGGTACGGAAAATATCCGTGACGTGATTGCTTTTCCGAAAACCCAGAAAGGCCAATGCCTGATGACTGGCGCCCCCAGCGATGTGGATACGCGGCAACTCAATGAATTGAACCTGCGGACGCAAAAGCACCTGCATGCTGTTGAGGACCAGGAAAAGTAAAACTGAAACCGTGATCAGGTTTTCATATGCGAATACCGGTAAAAGAGATCTTTGAAAAGGTCTTGGTGAAGCTTCGTTTATCGCCGCTTTCGCTGGCCGAAAAATGCCGGGTAACCTTCGGGGCGGCCGTGTTGCTGGTCTTGTTTATTGCGCTGCTGCTGCCGTATATCTGGATGAACCAACTGACCAAAAAAACCGCCCTGGATGCCGGCCGGGCCAAGGCCGAGATATTTCAGTCACGCCATTTCCAGGCCGATATGCCCGGTGTATCGCAGTTGCCCTGTCTGGATGAAATGGGCAAGCCCGCCGAGCCAAATCAATGCCGTATGAACTGGATCCGCTTCGATAAAGACAAAGAACAGAAATTGCAGGCCCTCACCGAATCGCAGCGTGAATCGATCCGTAATATGATCGATGAAGAAGATATGATCGACGAGATTCGTTTTGCGAAAATCGACGGGCAATACGAATCCCGTTACATTCGCGTCTTCAAAGCCAACGATAACTGCATCAGTTGTCACAATCCTCAGGGAACCGCTCCGCCGTTTTCACGTAACGAAGCGGTAGGAGCGATCCTGATCAATGCCCCGGCCAAGGATATCCGCCAGACGATCATGTTTAACCGGATATGGACGATCGTGGCGGTGCTGCTGGGCGGCACCGGTGCGGTCATTGCATTTTATCTGATCACGCAGCGTGTGATCCTGCGGCCGATTCGCCAGCTTCGAGCACTGGCGAATAATGTGGCCGAAGGCAATCTCGATATCCGCAGTTCGATCCAGACCCGCGATGAGTACGAGAAACTGTCTAACGCATTCAATCACATGCTCGACCATTTACAGGGTACCCAGGAAAAGCTGCGTCAGGCCAACCGACAGCTTGACGAGAAGATCGTCCAGCTTTCCGAGCGGAATATCGAACTGTATAAAGCCAACAAGGTCAAAAGCGAATTTCTGGCCAATATGTCGCACGAGTTTCGTACTCCGCTTAATGCGATTCTCGGCTTTGCCGAGATCCTTCGTGAAAAACCGGGCCTGCTCAGTAAGGACAAATCCAAAAAATATGCCGAAAATATCATCTCCGGAGGCAAGAACCTGTTGAATATGATCAACGACCTGCTGGACCTGGCCAAGACCGAGGCCGGCAAGATGCGGCTGCATGTTGAGAAGGTCAATATCCAGCAGCTCTGTCGTGACGTTGTGGCGGCCTTCTCATCACTGACCCGCAAGAAAAAGATCAAGGTCAAGCTGAACGTCGATCCGGATATCCCGATCATGACTACTGACGGCGGCAAGATCCAGCAGATCCTTTATAATTTTCTTAGTAACGCCGTCAAGTTCACACCGGATCGTGGACGGATTGAGGTGACGGCATCGCTGATCGACGATATGATGGTGAGAATAGCGGTTACGGACACCGGCTGCGGCATATCGGAATCGGACCAGGAGAAGATATTCGATAAATTCCGCCAGGTTGACGGCTCGCTGACGCGCGCATCGGCCGGCAGCGGCCTGGGTCTGGCGATCAGCAAAGAATTGGCGAACCTGCTGGCCGGAACGATCGATATGAAAAGCACGTCTGACCAAGGCTCAACCTTCTGGATCGAGATCCCCATCAACCTGGCCAAAGAAAACGACGATACCCGGGCCGACCCCGGCCCGCCATCGCAGTAACCGCCTTGATCAACGGTCAGCGAACAATCGTCTGTATACAATATTGGCGATTTTACGCACTTGCCAAACCATACATTTATGAGTATAGTGTGCAGTGTTTTATGCTTAGAAAAATGCTTTTACCAATACTTAATATTTGACAAAGGAATAATACCATGAATCAAGCCGAAGTTGAACAGTCACTCGTACTCATTAAACCGGATGCATTGAAAAATTCTGTGACGGGTTTTTTACTGTCTCAACTGTCCGAATACCATACGGGTTCACGATTTGCAGCGGCAAAGATCGTCCAGGTCAACAGAATGCTTGCCGAGCAGCATTATGCTGAACACCGAGGCAAGCCGTTTTATCCGGCACTTATCGATTACCTCATGGGCCGTGCGCACTACCCCAATGAACCGCAGAAGCGCAGAATCATTGCGATTGTCTATCATGGCTCGAAGGTTTTGCAGAAGATACGCGATGTGGTTGGCCCGACGAATCCGCACGTCGCCAGAGAGAGCACCCCCGGGTGTATCCGGGCGTTGGGCACGGTGGTTCCCATCAAGGATGAAGCGGGAAATGTCATCAGTGAGCGCATGGACAATCTCATCCATGCATCGGCGAACCATGAGGATGCCGAACGGGAGATCAAACTGTGGTTTAAACCGTGCGACATACCCCCTCAAATGCGTATTTATCCGACGGATATATGTGAAGAACACTATTATCTGAACCAGGATAAGCTTTGTGATACCTATGAGCCGGGCAGTATATGCCTGCTTGCCCCCGGCGATGTCGTCTGGCGGTCTGATTTACAGATGGTGCACTCGTCTAAACAGGATGCATCGGACATCTTCAGGTTTGGCGCTGTGACTGCCAAGTACTTGATTAATCGGGACTCGCCGCAAGATTAGCGCTAGCCCGAATATTTCATAAAAATTTATAAAAAAGACTTGCGCGATGGGTTAA
>CAZFDE010000086.1:0-10500 GCA_964517795.1 uncultured Pirellulales bacterium
ACAAGAGCGCAGTGGAGAGAACAATATGCAGCTTAAGGAACCGCCATTCGTACCGCATACCTTAACTTCCCAACAAACTACTATACTACTAACTCCATACCAAATATAGAGATAACTTCATGTTTTTTCCCAATTTTGATTTCCTGGAATTTTTTCTTGTGCTAAAGTTTATTAAAAAGTTAAACTTGGTATTTTTCCTATGGATTCATTATTACCCACATCGTTGATGCCACTTCCCCCACTGTCATATTGTCCGCTATTCCATCTGCATTAGCATTATCCAATCCTTTAACGAAATCGATAGCCATTGGCTTCAATTGTTCATTTATATCTATTTTTGTTATATCAACTCCGTCAACCGCTAAGAGTGTCATTACAATATCAGAAGCAGTCGCCAATTTATTCTGATATGTAGCCTCACTCCATTCTTTCATCGTAGCATCATGTAGCGTACCCCCTGAATACCATTCGGAAGTTTTAGGTTTTTGTGTTTCTTTAGGTTTTTCTTCAGAAGCGATTTCCTTTTTTGGGGTTTCTTTGAGTTTATCTTCAGGTTTCTTTCGTACCCCGATTCTGGCCCTGTGCTCTTTTAGCAATTGTTCTATTCGTTCTTCTTTTTCTTCGGCCTGTTTTTTTGCTTGCAATTTAGCTTTATCATCCTCCCGCTCAGAATCTGAGCTTGAAAAACTGTGAATGATTAAAAATAGGATTATGAGAAATAACACTATCTTTAATATACTTCTCTTCTTCTTTGGTTCTGTGTCTTTTACAGCAGCCTCATACCTTTTGCTTTCTTTCCTAACAAGCATTTCACCGCAATGCCTACATTTGATTGCTTTGGATTGAATTTTTTCGTGACAGAAAGGGCATTTCGTTGTAGCCATTTTTCTTCTCCCATTGAATATAATTTGCGATTTCGTCGGAAAAGTGGGGGCATGTAAAAGGGAGTGCACCCACGTATGCGCTCTAACAGGCTCGCCAAAGCCCATCTCACCACATAGCGTAAGTAACACTCCCTTAGAGGCAAGTGCCTTACGTTTGTTTGACGGTGAGATAAAAAAATTGGCGGGAATTTTAAGTTGTCCGGTACAATTTTTCGATTGGATTGGGCATGACCCGCCATTTTTCTATCTTTCCATACGATACTTTCGGTCCATCAGCAGGATGATTTTTTTATAGGTTTTGGGCGAGAGGGCCTCTTTGAGCATCTTTCGAATCTGCCGCATCGGGGTTCGCAGCGTGGTATGGGTCACGATAATATGCGCGTTGTTGAAGCTTTCAACCATTTGGGCAAATTCGTTGATATGCATATGGCGTCCCGCATGTGCCCTTTCCGTATGCTCATCGACATAAAAGGTGCACTCGGCGATCAGGATCTTGCTGCTGGCGACATAATCGAGCTTTGCGAAATCGACATACTGCGTATCGCCGAGATACGTTACCAGCGGCAAATCCAGCGGATAATCGATCGTGATGCCCTGCTTTTTCAATTCGACTAATTGCAGGCCGGTCAGTTTTGTGTATTCGGGCTTGAGTTTTTTGCGTTTCTCGATCATGGTGAAGCCCACCGAGCCGCGGCTGTGCTTGGTGGGAAAGACCCGTGCGGCCAGGTTCGGTTTGACCATGTACTCATCGCCCGCCTTGACCGGTATGAGGTTGGCGGGGATCCGGTTGCCGTCGAGCTTCGACCACGCCTCGATAATCTGGCGGACATACGGGACCAGATTACCGGGCAGCAGGATCGTGCCCGGACTTTGGCCGCAGAAATTGCGATGCGAAAGGTAATAGGCGATTCCCGCCGCATGGTCCATGTGCCCGTGCGTCAAGAGGACATGACTGACCGAGATGATCTGGTCGGGGGCCTTGCCCAGGTCGAAACAGACATCCATCTGCGGGATGGCCACGACCGTTTCCTCGCCGGCGAACGAATAGCCGATAATCTGCTGACCGTCAATTTCGATTTTAGCTAACTGATGACTGGGCATAATTTTATCTCAACAAAACGCATTATCTTAAGGCCGAACTGCTTGCCCGTCAATTGCTTTTTCGCCGCTTGTAACCAACCTGCGATCGTGCTAAGCTATAAATGCTATGCATACAGCGAGGTCCATCTGGGTTTGCATTCGCCCGGCCAATCCAAGGGCCGTCCATGTAGGAGGCGATTTCGATGCCGGATAAACGCCAACATCGCGGTGCGCATCCGGCTGATGGGCGACTGTTCGGCCCGTCGATGCTGGATCGGCTGCGAAACGCCATGGCCGACTATTGCTTGCTGCTTGGCCGCGGCTATGCCGAAAAAAGTGCACTCAAACTGGTCGGCGATCATTTCGATCTGACCGCCCGCCAGCGGCTGGCGATCATGCGAAGCGCCTGCTCGGATAGGCAGCTTAAAAACCGCATCGCAAAACAGGTCGATCTTGCCGAATGCCGCGATGAAACGCTGTTGATCGACGGCTATAATCTGCTGATTATGATCGAATCGGCCATCAGCGGCGGTTTTCTTTTTAAAGGGCGGGACGGCTGTCTGCGGGATATAGCCGGCATTCACGGCACCTATCGCAAGGTCAACGAAACGATCCCGGCACTGGAGTTGATCGGGCGATTCTTAAATAAACACGGCATCAATAATATTCAATGGCTGCTGGATAAGCCGGTGTCCAACAGCGGGCGGCTTCGAAAGATGATGCTCGAACTGGCCGAAGATCAGAATTCGTTATGGCAGGTCGAATTGACAAACAGCCCGGACAAGATGCTGACCGAATCGGACCGGATCGTTGTGACCAGCGACAGCGTCGTGCTCGACCAATGCAAACGCTGGGTAAATCTGGCCAGTGAGATCGTAACCGCCGCGGTAACGGACGCGAAGATCGTCGATCTTTCAGGTCAAATATCCTGACAGACCATATCCTGCGGCTGATCGTGTTGGCGATCCTGATATGCATCGTATTTTTCGCGGATCACCTTGCCGGCGTGTTTGGCAACCTCCTTACCGAAGCCGACGGATTTGTGCAGGCCGGTGTTAAAGGATTGGGCGAAGTCATTGCTCTTGATCTTCATCTTGAACAATGTCGCCTGCATCTCGGAATTGGGTGATTCGTCCGGGGCCGGGGCCAGACAGTAGATCGCGGTGGCAAAACCCGCGACGTAAATGATGCATGCGAAAATCAGCTTGTTTCGAAATCCCCTCATGTAAGTCTCCCTCCAGAGTCATATTATCGGGCCGTCGGCAAGCCCCTGCGACACTTGCCGCTACATTCAAAGTATATATAATATTGGCCCAAACGCCAAATCGATCAGCTTAAACCGTCCAGTATCTCGCCCAGATTTTTGCAGACGGCCTGAACGTCATCCTTGGAGAGTTTATTGAAAAACGGCAGCGCAATCGTCCGCTCGGAAATCGATTCGGTGACCGGGAAATCGCCCTTCTGCAGGCCGAGCTGTTCGGCGATAAACGGCTGCAAGTGCACCGGCGTAAAGTAATTGCTGACCTGTATCCCGCGATCGCGCATCTGCTGCAGGAGAGTATCGCGATGCTCGCGCGTGTAATTTTCGGCCATGCGGATCACAAACACGAACCAGCTCATCCGTCCGTTCTCGGGATACGGCGGCAGGACGATCCGATCCTCATCGGCCAGCATCTGCATATACCAGGACGCCACCTGCTGACGCCTGGCGACAATCTCCTCGATCCGTGACATCTGCACGATCCCCAGTGCGCAGTTGATATCGCTGAGCCGGTAGTTATAGCCGAGCCGTTCGTGGGCCAACCATGTGCCCGCACTGCCGCGGCCCTGGTTGCGCATCGAAACGCACAGGTCCGCGATCTGGTCGGAGTCGGTCACGATCATGCCACCCTCGCCGGTGGTGATCTGCTTATTGGGATAGAACGCAAAAACGCCCGCCTCACCGAAGGTACCGGCCTTTTGGCCGTTGAGGGCCGACCCCAGCGCCTCGCAGCAGTCTTCGACGATCGGCAGATTATTCTCTTTTGCGACCTGGCATACCTTATCGAAGTCGGCCGGGTTACCGAACACCTCGACCGGCATAACCGCTTTAGTTTTGTTGGTTACGGCCACGGTGATTTGCCGATAATCCAGATTCATCGTTTGCGGGTCGATATCCGCAAAGACCGGCTTGGCGCCGGTCATCATGATGGTCGTCGCGGTCGCAATAAACGTAAACGGGGTAGTAATCACCTCGTCGCCGGGGCCGATATCGAGAGCCTTGAGAACCAGAAAAAGGCCGCTGGTGCCGCTGTTGACGGCCACAGCCCGTTTAACGCCGATATAATCCTCAAACGCCTGCTCGAATTCGGGCAGTTTCGGCCCTAACGAGAGGTTTGGGGTCTTCAAAACATCAACAACGGCCTGAATCTCCTTTTCCGTAATATCCGGCCCGGACAGCGAAATCTGCATACAAACAACCTCCAATGAAAGCACTAAAATCGTAATTGTAAAATCCTATTCTATTATCATGTCGTATTGAATGCCAAAAAAATTTCGCAATTAAAATACAGGGATTAAAAATAGGGACTTCGCCAATCGAAAAGACCACCGGCATTACTTGAAATGATTCGCCCCCATACGTTGAATAAGAAAAAAGACTCCCGGGCTGCGGCTGAGCGATAATTGCATCGCTGCCCCTTATTTGGAATGGACGGCAACCCGGCAGTCCAGCAAATGTGTCAATCTTTATTTTATAAGATGCGTAACTGCTATATTCGTTACCGCTAAAAATAAAGTTTTTTTTATTTTTTTTGCCGCCGGCGCTGAAATCAACATATCCCTATTATTTTCAGACAGTTACAGATACAGCAAATAATAATTCTTGCACATAACAACAGGATATTTTATGATTATATCCGTCTTACGAATAACCCAATGGTATGAAAGGACGTTTAATGGATCGTTTTGACAGCAGCGGGCGGCTGATTATCCCGATTGGCAAGCCACTGAATGGTTCGCACAAATCCGATGAGGTCCGCTACGTTATCACGGAGGCCTACTGCCCTAACGGCTGTAATATCATCGATAACGATCACCCGATCAACGGTTATCCGGGCCTGCGGATGAAATTCAGCCGGCCGGGCATGGAAGGCGAACTGGTCCTTTCGGCCGTCGAAAACGATTTTACCAAGATTATCCTTTGCGGCGAGCTGGCCGAAGGCGTCAAAGACGAATTATCCTGTCCGCATTGCGACGCGATGTTCAAAAAGCTGGTGTCCTGCAGTTGCTGCGACGACGCAGACATGGTCATTATCGGCCTGACCCCCAAATTGGATTTCAATAACGCGATCACTTTTTGCAATGTGACCGGCTGCAATAACGGATCGTTTGTCAAATCCGGCGATGTCCTGCGCCACATCCGCCTGCACGGACAGATCTAAGTCGGCATTAATAGAATTTCAGTATATCTGGTCAGAATGGCCCAGCAACCAGTCCGGCCAGAGAGAGGTATATTCCGGATGGGTATAACGATTATCCAAGTCAAACGTTCGATGCCACTTGAGTTTCCACGGCGCCCGCAGACCGAAATGGTGAACCGAACCATCCAGAAACACCCAATTTGGAAAACCTCCATGTCTATAACCAGCCTGTAGTACTATTCGCATGTTATCCTCATTAGGATGCAACGGAGGTTCACCTAAATAACGAGGTGGTTGATCTGACTGATGCGGCCAGACACCGGCTCTATCGCAATCGCCAAACAATGGAACCATGCTACTTTGCTTGACATACGGTGTTCGCCATAAGTCAAATACAGTATTGTGGGGTAATGGATCAACTGTAGATAATGAAATCGCATTGTAAATAAAGTTATTAATCCCATAGTAAGGTGCAAAAACTTCTCCACAAGGGTATCCCCCCGCGCAACCTACAGGTTGGTAAAAATAAAAACTGTCCGTTGCCTCCGGGCATAACATTAATCCAATATGATTCGTGTAGTACGGTATCAACTGTTTGTGCCAGCTTCCATCCCAATTTTCACCCGTTAATCCTTTCATAAACATCCCGTTGTGGTCATCCGTATATTCATAAAATAACTCGCCCCACTTTTTCAGGTTGGCCCGGCACAACAGTGATCTGGACCGAATCCGTCCTCTCTGCGTTAAAAAACACAGATTGAACATCAGCAATCCTACCAACAGTACCATCACAATCATATCTCTTAACATCAGACGCCTGTATCTCATTATTTTTAGTCCTCCTTTAACCATTGCTCTGCGATCAGGGCAAAATCATTCAGATTGACCCACAGGTCACGATCCACATCACCGGCAGGATATAAGCTGAGTATCGTACCGTATTCAAGATGTTCACTTGATGTAAACGGATATTGGATTGGTGTTTCAAGCCAGTCATTTGCGATCGTTATCATTTCAGGAAATTCCACGTATGAATCACCGTCGAAATCGGCCGGGTGATGCAGGTCGTAATGGCCGTTACAGTCATTCGGCGATATGGCCCAGAGTGTATTATTGGCATCGGATACAAGCATAAAGCCGTACGGGGTCAGCGTGGGCTCACTAAGTGCGCCCGCGCCTTTGAACCGTGAAAGTTCATTGCCGTTCGCATCGAACACACACATTTCACCATCATCGGCGGAAACATACAGCAGGTTATTTTCACTGACGGTCATGGTAAAGGCCCCGACGATCCCGCAGCGACGAAGCCATTTCAGACTGCCATCCGGATTCACCGCTCGGATATAGCCATCGTCGAAACTGACATATACCGTTCCATCCGGGCCTACAACCGGCGAATCCAGGCAGAATTCAAATTGCAGCCGTTTATATT
The DNA here is from genome assembly GCA_964517795.1 of uncultured Pirellulales bacterium. Taxonomy (GTDB): domain Bacteria; phylum Planctomycetota; class Phycisphaerae; order Sedimentisphaerales; family Anaerobacaceae; genus CAZFDE01. The sequence continues at coordinate 6,798 of CAZFDE010000086.1, forward strand.
GATCCCATGGATGACCATATCCGGGAGGTATGGGTTGGCCTGGATCACACCAGAAATAACATGCACCGGAGTACCAATAACGAAATCCTGCGGTTCTTATGAGGTATCCCACCAGATCGATCGACCAGTCAATTGTCCCAGTATTGGCGTCAATCGCGTAGAGATTACTGTCATAGAGGATTGATTGGTAAATCGTATTATCATCGGTAATGTATGGCGTATATACCGGCACACCGGACAGATACGGCATCCAATTATCAAAGTTCGGATCGGCGGTATTGACATCGAACATAAAGTCGCACGACCAGAGGACCTCGCCGGTATTGATATCGACGGCGTAGAGATTCGGATCGTATCCGCCGGGGACATAGGCCACATTGTCTTTTATAACGGGCGATTCGAAGCCGACACTGCTGAGCGGGTCGAAATCCCGCAACTGGAACGTCCACAGCTCACTGCCATCATGGTCGAATGCATAAACTCTGCCGTCAGAGGCCGTAATAATCACTTTGGCATCATCCGCGACCACCGGACTGCCGTAAACGGCCGCACCCAACTGATTGCGCCAAAGCAGGCTGCCGTCGGACTTAATCGCATACAGCCAGCCGTCCTCGGTTGCAAAAAAGACCTTTCGGTGATACCCGATGGCCGGTGTGGCATAGATCGGCGAATTGGCATCGAAGACCCACTCTAAATTACCCTCAATATCGAGCTTATAGAGTTTGCCATCCTCACACGCAATATATATCTTTTCAAACGGTGTAATTACCGCTCCGGTTGATAGTGGTCCGTCCGTCCGGAATTGCCATTTGACACAGCCATATTGCGGGCCGGTAAAACGCTGCCGGGTCCACCAACTCAGGCGATGATTGTTCGCACGCCACCACGGAGAAATCGCCCTTGGCCAGGGATAGGGTTCTATGCTAAAAGATGGGCTGTCATTGCAGAATACATTGGCATCATAAGGTGAACGAATAAGAATGCTGCAATCATTGATGTCAAGCCCATCCGGGATAGTCCACTGGAATTCACCGCTATTATTGACATCCGCTGCAATAATTTCACAGACATCGGCGATATTGTCTCGAAAAAGCAGATCGACCTGATTTACACCCCACGCCTGCCAGCGAATGGTGTGCGTACTGCCTGCCAACCAGACCTCACCGCCGGCCGGTGCTTCTACCCGCGCAAGAAACTGATATTCGTCCGCCCCGATATCGACGAATTTGCCAGCCAGTCGCGGCTGGCCGTCCATATCCACATCGCCCGAAAACGGACTGATTTTGATTCCGGCTTCGATACAGGGAGAACCCGGTTGCAAGTGAAAATCGCCGTAGTCATCGTTGCCGTTGCCCCAGCCGTCACCGCCGTCATCCGGCTCGCGGACAAACATCGGATCATCGTCAATGTTGTCGTTATCCTCATTCATCGCCGGGATGTTCCCGTCGCCGGGGATACCATCGCTGATACAGCAATTGTAGATCATTCTATGATCATCATCCCCATTTCCATCGGTCTCTGTATTGCTTAATTGGGCACTAAGGCCACTGCCTCCGGAGTCACTATTCTTCCAGATAATTGAATGGGCTAATTCGACGCACTTATAGTCATTATTTATACCACCCCAATAGTTTGTGGCTGTATTATAGGCAATCACTGAATTTGAAATTTTTGTTTCATAAATAGCGTTAATGCCTCCCGCATTGCTTGCGGTATTAAAAGCGATGATACAATTTTTTATCACTGTTTCCGTCCGATTACAATAAATCCCGCCGCCGGATGAATCGCAGCGATTATTCAGTATCCGGCAATTTTCAACAACTCCGTTTTCTTCTAAATAAATCCCTCCGCCGTCACCGAGTGCATAGTTATTTTCGATCAGACAGTTGCGGATAGTCGTTTCAAACCCCCGACCGTATATCCCGCCGCCTCTTGAACTGCTGTTATTGCGAATGATGCAATCCTCGACCAGACAACCCTGGTTCAAAGAATATATCCCGCTTAGCCGGCAATTCTCAATGAGACAATTACGAACTAAACAATTTTGAGGACCCCCATAAACTCTAATACCAGCATAGTTGCATGAACGCACGATACAATTTTGAACCGTTATTGTACTGAGATTATCATTGCGATTATTATTCAGGTAAAATCCATAATATGCCGCATTGACCACCGTCAACCCTGAAACAACCGGGTGTTTATTCGGATCGGATATACTTAGATAAACGCCAGTAGCACCGTTGCAATCGATAATGCAGTTATCCGGCCCGTTTTGGCTTTCAATCCTAATCCCTTTGTTAGTAACGTCGATAGAAATATACCCACCCGAGCCTGTATAAACCCCGTCAGCCAGGATGATCTCGTCGCCGTCAACCGCGTCATCGACGGCCGCCTGAATGGTATTGTAGTCGGCCGGGACATTCAGAATTTGGCCCTGCCCCGCCGCCGCCAAGGCCAGGATTGCCGCAAGAATAATCATTTTTCTCATAAACCCTCCTGTTCAGGACGATTATGACATGTTCAACTCGCAATTATCACAGCAAATATACCATAATCCAAATATTAAGTCCAGAACCATTATGCTAAAAAAATCACTTAATTCAAGTTTTTTTGAGCGTTGATTTATTCAATCTTTTGCACTGCGATTTCTCGATTGGGATCGGCGGCTTTACTGTAAGCGACCCATAAATGATCGTCGCTGTCATAGGCCGCACTGCAGAAGCGCGGATTGCCCTGAGTAACGACTGCTTTGGGCACGGACCATGTGTTGGTTTTGGGATCGACCTCGCTTCGCATCAGGTTCCAGATTTTACCGTCGGCCGTCTGGCACCACATCAGCGTAAGCTGCCCGCCGCTGTGTTTGGCAAAACAGGGGCTGCAGATATTTATCGCAGCCTGATCAAGATTTTTTGTATCTGCCTTGTGCCTGCGACTTGGCCACAGATCGACCCCTAAGACTTTCTTTCCGTCATGACCGAGACTGTCCCATGCAAACCAGATTTTACCTCAATCACCAAACGCAACCGCCGGGGTCATATCGATGCGTTTTTTACTGACGGCTACGACCTTACTGAGCTGTCCGGTACTCATCAACCGCCGGGCAAAGATTGTTGGCGTTTCAGCTTCGAATTTATAGCCTTTGGGGGCATGATAATCCCAGCTCCAGCAGACCACCGCCATATTGCCCTGACAGGCGATTGCCGGTTCGCTGTGATCTTCATATTCGGGCACATCGTCCGGGCTGATATGCATTTCCTTGCCCCAGAGCTTGCCGTCATAATACCGGGCATAGACTTCCTTGTCTCTGGATTTGCCATTGATCCGCTGCCATTTATAATACGTTGTCCAGAGCCCGCCTTTATTGTCCGGCGCCATCCGTGCATGCATTACATCTTCATCGTACCGCACCAGTCGCCGCTGAGCAATTTCACCACCCGGACGAATCGGGCTAAAGCAGATGGTATAACCGGCCCCGCCCTGATTACTTGTCCAGGACATATAGGCATTATTCTGCGCATCGACGATCACCGTTGCATCAAACTCATCCGCACTGGTAGCGACCAGCGGTTGATCATCCGACCAGGCTTGACCATCGTAAAATCGTCCGTAAATATCGCTGTTATCGTTACGATTGGATGTGTACACTAAATAGGGCTTGCTGAATAAGCCCTGCTTTCCCTTTTTTCCGGTCGCCGGCCAG
>CAZFDE010000087.1:0-10309 GCA_964517795.1 uncultured Pirellulales bacterium
AAAGCTATCACATTGTAAAAAAAGAACTTCCAAATTATTCAGCAAACCCTACTTATTATTGCCAAGGAAATTGCTTATGTCTTGTATGTTTTTATCGTTATAAGTTCAAGGCAAAAGTTTGAATAGCAGTTTGTTTTTGAATAACTGAAGTTCGAGAATGGCATTATCTAAATTATCCACTCTCACTATATTGCCAAAAAGGGTGGATGGCAATATCAGGAACATTTATATTACGCTCTTTTTTGAAAAAAACCGACTTTCGAGTCGTTGGGATAAATAAACTTGTACAAAGACCAATTCATTTGACAATCTAACGCCATGAACCTACACTAAAGATCGGCGGATGGGCTTGGATTGTTACGTTCGGCCCATGAACATAGCGCGTTGTTTGACACTTTTGAAGGGAGGTCAACATGCAGGCAAATCTTGACAAACTGATCGGATGGTTATTGACCAGCGGCGTTCGCATTCTGGTCATTGTGGTGGTAACGGTTTTGGTGCTCAAGATCGCCAGGGCGGTGGCCATGCGGCTGCTGCGCAGACAGGCCGAGGGCAAGGATGCTGAATTTCAAAAGCGGATCGATACGGTCGGTGCGGTGATCACGAGCTTGCTGGCGGTGGCGATCATCTTTGTCGCGCTGACGATGGTGCTCGGCGAATTTGGCGTCAGTATCGGCCCGATCCTGGCAGCCGCAGGTATCATCGGTGTCGCACTGGGCTTCGGGGCGCAGCACCTGGTCAAAGATATCATCAGCGGCCTGTTCATCCTGCTGGACGATCAGATTCGCGTCGGTGACGTGGTGCAGATCGCCGGCAAGGGCGGACTGGTGGAAAAGGTGAACCTGCGGATGACGGTGCTGCGGGATCTGGCCGGTAATGTGCATTATGTCCGCAACGGCGAGATCGATGTGATCACGAATATGACCAAGGAATATTCGCGCTATGTCTTTGAGGTCGGTGTCGCGTACCGCGAGGATGTGGACGAGGTGATCGAGGTACTCAAAGAGATTGACGAGGAATTGCGCGGCGATCCGCAGTTCGCCGAGGATATCCTCGAGCCGATCGAGATTCTGGGGCTGGATCAGTTTGCCAATTCGGCGATCATTATCAAGGCCCGGACCAAGACCAAGCCGATCAAGCAGTGGGCGGTCGGCCGCGAATTCAACCGGCGGCTGAAAAAACGGTTCGACGAAAAGGATATCGAGATCCCGTTCCCGCACGTTACGCTGTATATGGGCCAGGACAAGGACGGCCAGGCCCCGCCTTTGAATGTGGCGACGACGCAAAAGAGCTGATCGAACGATAAATAGGTAAACGTCCCCTATTTTGAAAGGAGGGATTCGGCGATCTGGGTGGCGGCGTCGCCGATTTGGATCGACTCGGCGGCCTGCTTCATTTGCGCCAGTTTGGCGGGATCTTTCATCAGCGGTTCGAGTTCCTCCCAGAGCCACTGCCGCCGGTCCGTTTCGTCGGGCAAATCATCGACGATAATCGCCGCACCGATCTTGACGAGTTTTTCGGCATTGAGGTACTGGTGGCGGTCCTTGTGATAGGGATACGGCATCGCGATCAGCGGTACCGCGGCGGCCGTATATTCGGCAATACTGACCGCACCGCTTCGCCCGATGACCAGATCGGCCGCCGAAAGCAAATCCGCCATCCGGTCGCAGTAATCTATCACCAGCGTCTGGATCGGCGAATCCTGATACATTGGCCGCACCGATTCGATGTGGCGATGGCCGGTCAGGTGGACAATCTGCCAGGTGTCTTTGAATGCCGCTAATTGATCCAGCAGCGAACAGATAGTTTCATTGATGTGCATCGAGCCGCTGGATGCACCGGTGATGACCAAAATCTTTTTATCCGGATCGAGACCGAGTTCCCGGATGATCTGCTGCGGCTGCGGATTTTGGAATTCCTCACGCAAGGGGCAGCCGCTGACGACCACCTCGAGCTGTTTTTTTCGAAAATAGTCGGCCGTATCGGGAAACTGCACAAAAACCGTGTTAGCCCAGCGGGCGATGAGTTTATTGGATTTGCCGGGCACGATATCGACATTGATCAGACAAACCGGGATCCCGAGCCGATGGGCCGCCAGTGCTACCGGGGCCGCGATAAAGCCGCCGATCCCGACAACCACCGGGCTTGCTTTATCGTGAAGGACCGCCCGGGCGATTTTGTAACTTTGCCAAAAGGACCGGCAGAAATTCAGCAATGCTTTGGGCTTCAACGACAACCCGCCGGCCGGCAGCGTTTCGTAGGGAAATGTCGTTTTCGAAAGGATTTCTTGGTCGATGGCCCGTTCGCTGCAGAAGAAAAAAACGGAACTTTGGAATGATATTTCTCGGATCCGTTCGGCGACCGCTAAAGCCGGGTAGATATGCCCGCCGGTGCCGCCGCCTGCGAAAAAGAACTGATGCTCATTCATCGTCGAGCCCCGCTGCGATGTCGAAACGATTCTGGTGTGCGATATTCATCAGTACGCCCACGGCCGCGGCACTGAGCAGAAGCGACGTACCGCCGGCACTGACAAACGGCAGCGGGATCCCTTTGGTCGGCACCATCACGGTTACCACGGCGATATTCATCGCGGCCTGCACGCCGATCGCCAACACAATTCCCAATGCCAGAAATTGTCCGAACTTCTCGCGGCAGCGGATCACGATCAACATCCCGATCCATACGAACAGCATAAACAATACGATCACAAAGACCGCCCCGAACAGGCCGAGTTCCTCGCCGATGATCGCGAAGATAAAATCGGTCGTATCTTCGGGCAGGTGGCCGTACTTGCTGATCCCGCGGCCAAGGCCCTTGCCAAACAGCCCGCCGGATCCCAGTGCAATCAGCGACTGGTTGGCCTGATAGGCTGCCGAGTCCGCCCATTTCTCCGGCTCAAGGAATGCCGCGATGCGTTTCAAACGTGCCGGCGACCGGATAATCACATACCCAAAGGCCGCCAGGGCAAACGGGACCGGCAGCAGCAAATGCCATATCTTCGCGCCGGCGATCAGCATGATAATAAAGGCGATCATCGAGATAAAGGCGGCTGTGCCGAAATCCTCCACCACGATCAGGCCGACCACGATCGCCAGAACCCCGCACAGCGGCAGAAACCGCCGGCGAAACTGACTGAGACTGTCCTGATAACGACAGCAGAACCCGGCCACAAAGAAGATCGCCATCCACTTGGCCAGCTCCGAAGGCTGGAAACTGACATTGCCGAACCCCATTGGAATCTCCAGCCAGCGACGGGCATAATTACGCTGAATACCGATGCCGGGGACCAGGGTCATGATCAACAAGAGCACACTGAAACCGAGCAGATAGACGATGGGGCTTTTTGTAAAGCCCTTGTCGAGATTCAGCAACTGATAATTGAATTTCGAGGCGGCAAAGAGGATGACGACCGCCAGCGGAAAAAAGATCAACTGACGCAGCGGCGGATAGGCATAAAATCGCGACAACTCGAATTGCTGATTGATATTGGCGCCGGCAGAAAAGACAAAGACCGTCCCTGTAGCCATCAGTACCAACACAACTGCGGCGATGTAAAATCCCAATGAAGCTGACCGATTCTGTAATTCCATGTTTTTTGTGTTTCTTTCATTATTTTCGGCATCCGGGCCGTCAACCGGACAGAATTTAGGCCGAAGCCGGAAAATCACCTTTCATTTTGCGCAAAAGATTTTTGTATTGCAACCGTTATATGATTTAGGGTATACAACCGTTACCGTTTAAGGAAATAAATGTTGGCAGATGAATTTAAGAAAAACGAGGCGCTGCTTCGTAATATTTATCAAAAAGGCCCATTCGAGCGGCACGCGTTATGCGTTTCGCCTTTACCGACGCCGCTTTTCGAACACCCCGAAGGCGATTTTACCCTTTCCGATAAACCGGTGGATCAGTGGATCGAAAAAGTCGAGCACGATTACCGCCGATGGGTGAATCTACAGCAGCAATTGGAGGATGACGGCGTACCGGTCGCGCGGTTAGCCACGGGGACCCATATCTTTGCGGCCGCATTCGGCTGTTCGGTCAAAACGCTGCCCGACAGCATTCCCTTTGCCATGCCGCTGGTTGATAGCGCCGGCGAGGCGGACCAGCTCGCCGAGCCGGATGTTTTCAAATCGCCGACATTGGTTCGCTGTTTCGAATTGGCTCGATTGATTACGGAGAGACTCGGGCCGGATGTGCCGATCTCGGTTCCGGATATTCAAAGCGGATTCGATACCGCCAGTTTGATCTGGAATAAGGAGGATTTTCTGTGCGCACTGGTAACCGATCCCGATGCGGTCAAGCGGCTTTGCGAAAAATGTGCCCGCCTGCTCAAGACGTTCTTAACCGAGTTTCGAAAGGAATTTCCCCATGCCAGCCCGTGCCATTGCCCGCTGGTCTGGGCGCCGCCCGAGATGGGACCGTGGCTTTCGAACGATGAATGCGGCGCGTTTTCATCGCAGACGTTCGAGGAATTCTGTATGCCGGAACTGATCGATTTATCCGACACCTTCGGCGGACTGGGAATGCATTGCTGTGCGGATGCCGAGCATCAGTTCGAATCGTTCAAAAAGATCCCGAATTTCTATGCGTTCAACCGCGTCGCCGGCCAGCGGGGATATAAAACGATTCTCGATCATTTCAATGACAAAGATGCACCCGTTTTCGTGCTGGCCTGGATCGAGCCGGAAGATATCGACATGCTCATCCGAAATGCCGGCCCGGACATGCGATTTATCTTCAATTTCATTGCCGAAGATATCGATCAGGCCAAAGCCTGGCACGACCAGATACAAAACATTAAGGGTTTCTTTAAAAATTGTTAGAAATATCGGCCAAGGTGCATTTGATGAATTTAAGCAGCACTTGGAAAACACCAAAAATAAACACTATGTTGCCCCTATTATTGAAACAGTAAAGTTTCTTAAATAAAGAAGAGTTGGCTCAGATGGCGGAGACTTTAGTAAATAGGGTGTCTTTTCGTAAACCGGTTACCTTAGAAGAGGAAACTGTGGGTGGTCCGATTGATGTTGCGATAACCACAAAAGGGGACGGCTTGATCTGGATCAATAGAAAGCACTATTTTAATAAAGGATTAAATCCTCATTTCATGGGTAATTACTTACAGGAAGGAGTAAGATATGGCTAAAACACAAAATAAGAAATTTAAATCTATAAATGAATTTCAGAAATACTATGTGGTTGACGACAAACGGAAAAAGGAAAGGCATAACCAATATTACAAAATCGGAGCCGATTCTGTAAAAATGGCATTAAAAAACACTTCATGATCAAATGCAGCTTCAAGGCCTTCGCCAAAGCCTGGAAACTGTAAGATAAGTTCCACGCAGTGGACTCAACAATGCTATTCACAATTTACGAACGACTATTCACCGATATGGCTGAGTTGTTCGATCCCGTAGAGTTGTCCGATCATCGCATCGGCTGTGGGTAGTTGCCCCCGCGGCAGGACAACCAGCGGCTGATCCAGTTCGAATTCGATCACATCATAGGCAGAATCGGGATTGCGTTTTTGCGCTTCGCGGATATCGGCGATCGAGGTGATCGCCATCCCGTTGAATTGTTTAACGACGATCTGGCTGAGGTCTTTGTAGCCGAGATTGATCGGGGCCGGCAGCACATAACTGAGCACGACCACATCCTTTCGCTCTTCGGTCGGCTTATAGGCTCGATCCTGAAAATAATGAACCAAATGCGGCACGATATTGCCGGCCCAGTTCTTTCCGCCAAAGGCCGCCAGATACGGCCGCGAGAGTTTCTGGAAGACCAGTCCGCCTGTGATCAGGTACTGCGGGCGGGTATCGAATTCATAATACGGCACCAGCATGTCGGCGGAATCGATGGCTTTGATCTCGACCGCGCGCGTCAGCTTTTTGCCGTCACGCCAAAATTCGAAATCAACCGTTTCACCGGGTGATTTGGACGTGATCCGGTGCGAGAAAAACAATTCATCGTACATCGGGTCCTTGTAATTGCCATAAGAATCGATCGCGAACCCGTCAATCGTCAGGATCACATCGTTGACCTCGAGCACATCGCTGCCGGTGCCCATATGATAAACGCTGTTGATATAGACGCCCTGTTGATCGAAGTCATTCGGCATCCCGAGAAAATTACGTACGGCCGGGTCTAACAATTCTGTTACCGAAAAGCCGATTGAGCCGAATCCGTGGTATGTGCCGTCAGCAGCATCGGCCAGAAATGCATTAATAACCGCCGCGGGTGCCAGGTTCACCTGGTCGCCGCTGGCGGCATAGGCAATGCCGACCGGTATCCGGCCCAGGCAATACAGTTGGCCGTCGGAGGTGGATTGGGAGGCGTTGGTGACCACCAGCGTCAGGTTCCGCTCGCGCAGGTCCGAAATACCCGAGACATTGGCCCGGTCGAAAAACCCCCGTGCGGTATAAATCTTCTGGTTGGAACCGAGCCAGTAGCCGGTCACCTGCTGTTCTTTTTCGTATTGTTCTTCGAAGACGACCGGCACCAACGGCTGGTTCATCTGGTTGGCGTCGAGCGTCAGCAGGGCCAGATTGGTTTCATAATCGATCCGATCGACCGCGGCCGAAACGTACGTATTTTGTCCGGTGCAGCGGGCCTTGATATTGGTCTGGTTGCGAACCGCCCACGCCGTCGTCAGGACATGGTAAGGACCGACTGCTGTACCGAACGCGGTGTGCTGGCGGACGTCGGTATGTCGCCACGGCTGGGTCTGCTCGTATTCATACGAGGAAACGGTCAGGTAAACCAGCGAATCGCGAAAAGCTTCGGTTGAGCTTGTCGAAAGGGCCTCGGGCTGCTGGCAGCCGCATAATGAAAAAACAGTCCATAACATTACACAAATAAGTGCAGGATATCGTTTCATAGGGATTTCTCCAAACGCATCGATTGAGGAATCTGGTATTTTTCTAAAATCGCCTGCTGGCGCGTCGCGGCCTGTTCGGCATTGATCGGCAGGATCGCATCGTTACCCCGAAACTGGAAAAGATGAAATTCGCCCGGCGGATCCTCCAGTGCCGCAGCCAAATCATCCAGTGACAAAATCGGCACATTGTTGACACGCTCGATCACCTGGCTTTTATAACCGCCGCAGTAAGCGTTGATCGCATCGGGCATGATCTCGGCCAAAACGACATATTCTTTTCGGTTGGGATCCTCGTTAAGCTGCATGGAATTGAGAAACAGATAACGCAGTTGATGCGGCAGTGAACCGAGCCAGTTGCCGCCCCAGGTTTCAAGGTAATTGCGGGTAATCGGTGTAAAAACCAGCCCGGCGAAACAGATGTACCGCGGGGCGACATCATACTGGCGGGCATATTCGATGACGGGACGGTTCAGCTGAACGGTTGCGATCGAGGTCTGCTGCTCGCCGTTTCGGTAATAAGTCACGTCGATCGTTTCGCCGATCTGTTTTTGCTCGATCACCTCGGCGAAATCGATCGTCAGGCCGTACATCCGGATCATGCCGTCGTTGTCGATCTCATAACCGTCGATCATGGTCAAGACATCGTTTTTTTCGAAGATATCCTCAGCGGAGCTGTTGAGCAGGGTCGAGATCACCACCACGCCTTCTTTATCTTCGGGGACGTTAAGATATGCCTTATAACTCTCACTGTGCAGGCCTTTGAAATAGTTGATCCCGAGACTGGCGAAGCCGTCGTACCGGCCGTCTTCGACATCGTCGAGAAAATGCCGGATCACCGTGGTCGGGATCATGTAGCCGATATTGTCGGCCTGGGTCAGCCCCTGAAACGCCACGCCGACGACATGGCCGTCCTGCATGACCGGGCCGCCGCTGTTGCCGGGATTGATTGCGGCATCGGTCTGCACGACCAGATGCGAGTCGGCCCCGCTGTGCGAATACAGATCCATCTGGATGCGTGAAACCACGCCTTCGGTAACACTGATGCGCTGTCCGCCCATTGGAAAGCCGTGCGTGGTTACGGTCGAATTGAGCTTGGGAATATCACCGAGTTTCAGCGGCACCATCCCCTCGAAAAAAGTCTCATCCTTGACTTCGATCAATGCCAGGTCGCAGTCGTGCCCGACAAAAGCGACCCGGGCCGGATATCGCTTGGGCAGATTTTCTTTTTTCAGCTCGATATACTTATAATTACTGACGTTATGAGCGTTGGTCAAAATACGGTTGCCCTCGATCACAAAGCCCGAGCCGATCCCCTGGACCATGGACTGCTGCTGCCAGGGCAGCAGATAATCGTAATCCTGTTTGGCACAGCGGATCATCGTAACCGATTTTTCCATGTCCGGCTGGTTCGCATCGTCGGCCGCAGGGCAGATAGAACCCGATGAAAAGATAATGATGAAAATAACGAATAATTTTGAATGTATCATTTTCCGTTTCCCGCAAATTTAATTGTTGTTCACGGGTATCATTATACGAGGTCGACATCAGGATACAACGATAAAATGGGCGATCGGTTTAAAATAAAAAAGACCCCGTATCGCATCCGTGCTCAACAGGGCCATATAAGAGTTCAAAAGATATTATGGCGACGCATTCTGATCGGTCGCCGGTGCCGGTCTGCGCGGGGCGGTTTGAGATGTTCGCGGGATCTTCACGGCAATGCCCAGCCGTCCCAGTTCGCGTGCCACGTCAGGTTGATCCGGATTTAATTGAAAACTGCGGCTGAGATATTCTTTCGCCTGCAGTTTGTCGCCTTTGCTAAGATAATAAAAGCCGATTTGCCGGAGGATCCGGGACGAATTCGGCGCCAGACTCATCGCCCGGCGATAACAGGGCATCGCATACTCGTCGAGTTGCTCTTTCTGGAATCCCATCGCCAGCCGCAGCGATTCGCCCGCCGAACCGGAAACCTGATTGACGTACATCTCCGCGGCCATTTTCGCTTTTTCGGTTTGACCTTTCTGCATAAGCGTTTTCACTAATGCGGCCTGGCTCATCCGGTGGGCCGGATCGAAACTCAGCGCGATATTGAATTGGTTTTCCGCCTGGTCGTACAAACTTTCGGACAGATAAAGCCGGCCCAATTCATAATGCGGGTGCGGATTATCGTATTTGCGATCGATCTCGCGCTGCAGTTGCGCCTTTTTGATCTCCATAGCGGTCGTCGGAACATCTTGCAGTTGCGGCGACGGTTCGTACCGTCGGGGGCGACAGCCGGTAAAGACCGAGCCCGCTACTGCAATGATAATGAATGTTAAGATGATCTTTCTCATAATCTTTGCCTCCAAATCGCAAAGCTTCCGCAACACACCGAAACGACAGGCTGCGATCATGACATTTTCCATGAACGCATAGCATTTTTACACGCCGTGATTCGTTTGGCAAGTAAAAATTAAAATTCTTTCAAAAATTTTATTTAAAATAAAAAACAAGCCGCTTTGGGGCGGCTTGTTTCAACCTTGGGCAGACTTCTTTATTTTTTTTCGATTTCCTGAGTCTGCAGCAGGTTTTTTATGTTTATCAACGGCCGTCGTATCCGCAATAGCCGATCTCGTCGCAAATCTCCTTCATTTTTTCCCAGGTACGCGGCTCGTCGAGCACTTCCATGGCCAGTGGAAACAAGACATTATTTTCGATAAAAATATGCTGTCGAATCATCGGCACCAGCACGGACACCAGCCGGTTCAGTTGGCTTTTAAAATGATCGAAACTCATCGAATCCACGTTCCACACCAGTTCGCGAAGCTGATAGTGGATGTTGGTAATCCGCAGATGCTGCTCGGTGATCAAACTCGAGAGACTATAGAATCCTTTGAGCCGCAGTTGCGGAAAAATCACTTGCTCCTCGCGTTCGCGATGCTGTTCGACGTGAATGAGGTGACTGGAAACATGCGCGACGCGCCGAATTTCCATCGTGCTGCTCGAGGCATAGGTCATCTTCTGGATTCTCTCGTTCATTTCATCCAAATCTGCGACGAAACACAAAGTCATTTCGTGTTCGGCCAGTACTTTGCGTAGAATATGACCCTCCGGCAGTTCGTCCTTGAGCTTTTTGGCCTGATCGGGCAGGGTGTCGCGGTGCTTCAGCCAGATGCGCAAAAGCTGATCGGCTTTTAAACCCGACTCCAACGCGGCCTGTTGCGCCAGCGCCGATTCGCGAAGGTTCGCATGCTGCCAAATTTGCCGGTCCGTGTCGAAGTTTTCAAAATAGTGCGGGTTTTTATACAGATTCAGTAATATATGCGTGAGTTGGTCGATCTTTTTCATTTTTGAGCCCTTTCCATTTTTTTCGCTCAAATGTACTTCTTGTACATTAAATTATACGTCGTGGCGGTTATGCTGGTCCGAAAAAAATGACTGTATCACTAA
>CAZFDE010000088.1:0-10144 GCA_964517795.1 uncultured Pirellulales bacterium
CGCAACCGATACGCGCCGCGCAACCGAAACCGCTTTACGGTATTCTACTCACTACTCACGATTCACTACTCACTGCGGCCGAAAATCAAATCAATCGCCCGAAGGGCCTCAACAATGCTACTCACTACTCACAATTCACTACTCACTGCGGCCACCGGCCGCACCCCTTGAGCATCTTGAGCACTTGAGCACCTTAAGGTTTTTGAGCTAAAAATGAGGATTTTCGGGCAAACCTTGAGCACCTTGATGAGCACCTTGGACTTTCAGTCCAAAATCGAGATTTTGGTTAATCCTGTTTTGGCGACTTAAGTTCACCGCGGATGGATTGGCCGACTTGTTGGAGGGTTTGGATATCGATGGGTCGTAGTTTACCGTCGCGTCCGGGTGCGACGGCCAGCGAAAAGATATTGCCGTATTTGACCGCACCGCAGTAATCGGCATAAATCTTTTCGGCCGTATGGCAATCGCCGTCGTTTTCCGGCAGCGAATAGAACCATCGCGCCCCGCGCCTTTCGCGTGAAAACGGCAGGATCGGATACGTGAACTCGGCGAGCATATACCGATTGCCTTCGGTATTTTTTTGATGCGGCCCGGCGGCCGTATGATCATCGAGCGGTCCGGGTTTGCCGCGTTCGCCGATGCGGATTTCGGCGCCCCTCTGGTCGCCGTGATTGAAGCCGACGATACAGCCGGGCTGAAACTGCTTGACCCATTCGATCGTGTCCAAGTGCGAAAGGCCGCCGTCACCGATTGCATGATCGAACCAGATAAACTCGATCGGCCCGTATCGGGTCAATAACTCTTTGAGCTGGGCTTTTTTCAAATCGGGATGAACACCGAAACGATAAAAGCCGCAGCCGCCGTGGGCCTTGTGTTCTGCGTCATCTCTCCATCCGAATTCGCCTTCGGAGAAATACAGGGCGAGCTTAAGGCCGTACTTGTCGCACGATTTCTTGACCGCGGCCAGCACATCGACACCCAGCGGGCTGTTGGTAACCTTGCGGCCGGTAGTTCGCGTGTCCCACAGGCAAAAGCCGTCATGGTGCTTGCTCAAAAACAGGATATAACCCATCCCCGCCTCCTTGGCGACGCGACACCACTGGTCGGGATCGAAACCGGATGGATTGAAAAAGCCCAGGTCCGTCACGCCCCAGGTCCATTCGTAGCCGCTGAATGTACTGAACGACCAACAGATGAACATCCCGAACCGCAAATCCTGCAGCGCTTCGGCCTCCTGACGGATATCGATATCGCTGGTTTGGCCATGATGGGAATTGATGTTCGTGCACCCAATCATCAGGCCGCACAGGATTACGCAGAGGATTGTTTTTTTCATAATTTAGTTTCCAGTTTTCGATAGATATCTTCGACTTTTTTCTTAAACGCCGGATCATCGAAATCCGCGACATACGTATCCGGCAGATCGGCGTCGCCTTTGGCCTGCCGCAGCACCTCATCACATCGGAGCCGATATTTCGCAAGCACTTTTTTGTACTTGGGATTTTCTGCAAGGTTTTTGGTTTCCAGCGGATCGTTTTTCAGATCGTAGAGTTCTTCGTAGATCGGCATTTCGCCCAGGATCGGCGAAACCAGCGAGAGGATATGATGCTGATCGGCGTCTTTCGAATAATAGCGGATGTATTTATAGTCTTCGCTGCGGACGGCCTCGATCCGCGGATAATTCTGACCCATGAACATATTCTCGCAGAAGAAATCGTCCCGCCAGCGAACCCATTTGCCCGCCATCAGCGGCCGGAGACTTTTGCCCTGCATCTGTTCGGGCACATCCACCCCGGCCAAATCGAGAATTGTCGGCGCAAAGTCAATTGTCAGGGCAATTCCATCAACCGTTCTGCCTTGGGATTCCGTCAGCCGCGGATCGTAGATGATCAGTGGGATGCGGATCGATTCTTCGTAGAGCAGGACCTTGCCGCCGAGCCCGTGCTCGCCGTGCTGAAGACCATGATCAGATGAAAAAAGGATGATTGTATTGGCGTCAAGGCGATGCTTTTTGAGTTCACCGATTACATTGCCGACGAGATTGTCGATACCGGTGACGGTCTGACAGGTACGAACCTGCCGCTCATGAAGGGTCTCGGGGGATTTGACATAATCATAAGTGGGGATAAATTCGCCATTATAAACATGTTCGGGGATCTTTGGCTGTGTGATGTCTCGTTCGGCGATATACGTTTTCGGCTGCGGCATGTTGTCCCGTTGGTCGCGATAGGCCGTGCGATAGAGTTCGGGGTCGGTGCGTTTGAGTCTCATCGTACCGGTGCCCGCGCCGTGCGGAACGTTGAAATTGATCAGCAAGCAGAATGGCTTGTCCTTGGGGCGCGACCGCAGAAAGGTTTTGGTATTGGCGAATTCGGGATTATGCTCGAAGAAATTGTCAGTCCCTTCCTGGAGAATCTCGATCTGCGTGTCGGCCTCGGCGTTTTTGAAGATCGCATGGCGATTTTTCGGATAGAAGGTCAGATGTCCATGCCCGCCGTACCAGTAGTCAAAGACCTCTTCCATATGGCCGCTTTTGTAGCCGAAGCCTTTTTCGCTTCGCCCGGCCGGCGTGTGGTTCTTGCCGATATAGCCGGTATAATAGCCCTGACGTTTGAGCAGCATCGGATAGGTCCGGGCAAAGGCGTTTTCGGTCAGGGCGGAATTGGAGCCAAAGGTCACGCCGTGTTTTCGCTCATATTGGCCGGTCAGGATACTCGTGCGGCTGGGGGTGCAGGACGCCGTTGTCACAAAGGCATGATTAAACAAGGTTCCTTTTTTTGCCAGCGAATCCAAATTCGGCGTTTGGACGATGGGATTGAGGCCCATACACCCCAGATAATCCCGCCGCATATCATCGGCGAGAATCACGACCACATTCGGAGGCTCGGTATGACGACGATCTGAATATTCAAGCAGCGAACCACAGCCGCAAAGCGTACCTGTCGCCAGCAGACCGGCCGTCTGTTTCAAAAAAGTTCTGCGGGAAAGGTTCATTGTGTTTCCTTTTTAGGCCAAACTAATTATTTTAAATGGTTTTGACAAGGAAAAACCCGCGGGCTATCGTATAGGTAGTCAGAATGAAACATAATCTTTAATGGAAGGGAACAGAAGATGGATTTGAATGATTATTTCGAGAACACCAAAGGAACCGGCGTATTAGCAACCGCGGACAATGAAGGTAAGGTCGATGCGGCCATTTACGCCCGCCCGTATGTGATGGATGAAAAAACGATCGCGTTCAGCATGCTCTCGCGGCGAAGCTACGAAAACACCCAGACCAATCCCTACGCGGCGTATCTGTTCATCGAAGCCGGTGAGGGCTATAAAGGCCTGCGGCTGTATCTGACCAAAAGCGGTGAGGAATCCGATCCCGAGCGAATACGCGAACTCAAAAAACAGCACGATCGCATCTTCGATAAGGACGTGATTGATCGGCATATCGTCTATTTCGAGATCACCGAAACCCGCCCGCTCGTCGGCGATAAGTGAAAGCAAGTATATATCAGAAGAAAACCTACACCTTGAACTTTGCCGAAATTTGGTGTAGAGTAGTAAGTGTACTTTGATTTACAAAATAGATTACACTGTTTTTCGAGTTTCACGATGGGTAAGATAAAAATTGCAGTTGAAAACTCGATCCGAGAGGTCAAAGAGCGTATTGTCGAACAGTTTCACCCGACAAAGATCATTATTTTTGGCTCCCATGCGGCCGGAACGCCCGGCCCTGACAGCGATCTCGATATATTGGTCATCATGCCGGTGGAGGTTTCCCGCAGGCAAAAAGCCGTTCAGATCGATTTGGCCCTTGAAGGAATTAAGATGGCAACCGATATTCTGGTCGCCACCCCGGACGAGGTAAATAAATATCAAAACTGGCCCGGGACGGTCATCTGCCAGGCGATACGGGAAGGGAAAGTGATCTATGACAGTGCCGCCTGAAAAGATCCGACAGATATCTCTCTGGGTTAATAAGGCCGAACACGATATTACAGCAGCCGAGCACATGATGTAAATAGCAGATCTGGTGATCACGGATATTAATTGTTTTCAATGCCAACAGTGCGCTGAGAAGTATTTGAAGGCTTTGCTGATCTGGCAAAATGTTGACTTCCCAAAAACGCATGATTTAAGATTGCTTTTAGATCTGGTGTCGAAGACACAATCGTTACCTTTGGACCGAGAACAGGTTCTACAACTGAATCGCTTTGCTATTGAAGGAAGATATCCGGGCGATTGGGAGCCTGTGAGCCGGACCCAAGCCGAAGATGCGATTTCCGCGGCAGAAGCTGTACGTCAGGTCATTCGAAACTTGCTGCCGAAGTAATTCCTTAGAATTAGTTGTGAACGCGGGTTGATTTTTGGGCGTATATTAAATATAATGGGTGGAAGGTACAGCTACAGTAAACGCTTTGCCGATAGTAGGTTATCGTGATTTGTGCCTTTCCGGATTGATTCGAAGCGAATTCATGATCGATAAGCAAACTAAAAAACATATTTTAGTATTGGCCGCGGCGGTTTTTTTGCTGCTGCTGGCAAGCCCATCCACTGCCTATGCTTATATCGGGCCGGGGGCGGGGTTTGCGGTAGCAAGCTCACTATTAGTGGTGTTTACAGCGACATTATCGGTCTTTGTGGCGATTCTGACCTGGCCGGTGCGGTATCTGATTCGGGCGATCAAGGGCCGAAAGGCGTTTGCCCGCAGCCGCATCAAAAAATGTGTCATTCTCGGCCTCGACGGCATGGATCACGCCCTGACCGAGAAAATGCTGGCCGAGGGCAAGTTGCCGAACTTAGCCAAGCTGAAAGAAAGCGGCTGCTTTAAGCCATTAGCAACGACGGTACCCTCGATTTCGCCGGTGGCATGGTCGAGTTTTCAGACCGGAGCTAATCCGGGAAAGCATAATATCTTCGATTTTCTGACCCGAGATAAAAAGACCTATCTGCCGACACTCAGTTCGGTGGATATCCGCGGCCCCAGACGTGTACTCAAACTCGGCAAGTATCAATTCGGGATTGGCAAACCCGATATCCGGCTACTTAGAAAGGGCAAACCGTTCTGGGTGACACTCGGCGAACATGCGATTTTCAGCAGTGTCCTGCGCGTGCCGATCACCTTCCCGCCGGAGAAATTCAACGGCGTTCAGCTTAGCGGGATGTGCGTGCCGGATTTGCGCGGCACCCAAGGGATGTTTTCGTATTACAGTAGCAAAGACAATACCAACGGCGAGCACACCGGCGGCGAGCAGTTCCGCGTCGAAGTGAAAGACAATATCGTCGAATCGGAATTGATCGGCTCGGTCAATCCGCTTCGCCGCGACGGCGCGGTCCTCAAATGCCCATTTAAGGTGAAGATCAAAAAAGGACAATCGGCCAAGCTTTATCTCAACGGCGACAGTTATGATCTGCAAAAAGGTCACTACACCGACTGGATCACAGTTTCGTTCAAGGCCGCGCCGGGGATGAAAGTCAGCGGAATTTGCAAATTCCTGCTGATCGATGCCAATCCCGATTTCGAGTTGTATGTTACGCCGATCAATATCGACCCGGAAAAGCCGGTGATGCCGATCTCGCACCCGGCCGTGTATTCGACCTACCTGGCGAAAAAGCAGGGACCGTTTGCTACGTTAGGGCTGGCCGAGGACAGTTGGGCGCTGAACGAAAAAGTCCTGATTGATGAATCATTCATGGAACAGTGTATCCGGATGGACGACGAGCGGGAAAAGATGTTTTTCGATTCGCTCGACAAGGTCCGCCAGGGCCTGTGCGTATGCGTATTCGACGGCACCGACCGAATTCAGCACGCCTTCTGGCGCGATATCGACCCGGATCATCCGGCCCGGCAATCGTACGGTGAAAATGCCGGGCGCAACGCCGTCGAGCAGCTTTATCAACGAATGGACGCCCTGGTCGGCCGCACGATCGAAAAATGCAAAGACAAAAACACCATGTTTATGATCATTTCCGATCACGGTTTCAACACGTTCCGCTACGGAGTGGATTTGAACCGCTGGCTGGAAGAAAATGGATATCTGAAGCTCAAAGACGACGGCCGCGATAAAAAGTATCTCGAAGGCGTGGACTTCTCACAAACGCGGGCGTATGCGGTTGGGCTTTCGGGGATTTTCCTGAATCTAAAAGGGCGCGAATCCCAGGGGATCGTCGATCCAGGGCAGCAGGCCGCTCAGCTTCGTGATGAAATTGCCGAGAAACTCAAAGGGCTGATCGATTCGGCCCACGGTAACGACGCAGTGGTCAAAAATGTGTATAACGCCCAAAAGGTTTACAAAGGCCCGTATAAGAACGAAGCACCGGATTTGCTGGTCGGCTTTAACAAGGGGTACCGCGCTTCGTGGGAGACAGCCGTCGGGCAGGTCACCGATTCGACGTTTCACGATAACACCAAAGCGTGGAGCGGCGATCACTGCATGGACCCGACACTGGTGCCGGGCGTGCTGTTTTGCAATCGAAAGATCGAAAATGATCGGCCGCGGCTGATGGATATCGGCCCGACCGTGATGAAGATGTTTGGCGTGGATGTGCCCGGGTACATGGACGGGCGGGCACTGAATGTATCCGAACCGGACGGAGCCTTTAAGAAAACCAACGAATCAAAAGAGGTCGAAAAATGACCCGCAATATAAATCGAAGAGAATTTATCAAGCAGTCGTCGTTCACCGCGGCAGCGCTGGCGGCTGGGCTGCGTGCCAAAAATGTGTATGCCGGGGGCAAGAACCGTTCCGCTAAAAAAGTAA
Source organism: uncultured Pirellulales bacterium (assembly GCA_964517795.1). Taxonomy (GTDB): domain Bacteria; phylum Planctomycetota; class Phycisphaerae; order Sedimentisphaerales; family Anaerobacaceae; genus CAZFDE01. Next base: position 6,753 of record CAZFDE010000088.1, read on the forward strand.
TCGTCATCGGCATCGACGGGATGGACCCGCGCTTGAGTAATCAATTGATGCAGTCCGGCAAGATGCCGAACCTGCGAAAGCTGGCCGAAGCCGGCGGCTTTTCACCGCTGGGCACGAGTATCCCGCCGCAAAGCCCGGTGGCGTGGGCGAATTTTATCAATGGCGCCGGGCCGGGCTCGCACGGATTGTTCGATTTTATCCATCGCGATCCCAAGCGTCAGGTCGCCCCGTTTTTCTCAATGTCGGATACCAAGCCCGGCAGCGGCTATTTTAAATGGGGCCAATGTCGCTTGCAGCTTGATTTCTGGCCGTTCAATCACAAACTGCCCGAAACGGTTCTCCTGCGGCAGGGCACACCGTTCTGGGATTATCTGGATAAGGCCGGCATTGAATCGACGTTCTATGACCTGCCGTCGAACTATCCGCCGAGCGAATCAAAATACGGCCATCACCGCTGCCTTGCGGGGATGGGCACACCGGATCTGTTGGGGACATACGGCACCTATCAGCATTTTGCCGAAGACGGGCCGGTGCGGCCGAAAGACGAAGGCGGCGGCCGCCGGTCGATGCTCTTTTTTGAAAATGATAGGGCGACCGGCCAGATCCTCGGCCCGCCGAACTCGTTCCTTTTGGAACCGCAGCCGGTCATGATCGATTTTGAAGTCCATCGCGACCTTAAAGCCGATGCGGCCGTGATCAAAATCCAGGGCCATACAATCGTCCTGAAAAAAGGACTGTGGAGCCGTTGGGTTGAGCTCGATTTTGAAATGGAACAACCCGGCTTGAACAAAACGGTCAGCGGGATCTGCCGGTTCTATCTTCAGCAAGTCAGAGATAATTTCCGGCTGTATGTTACGCCGATCAACAGCGACCCGTCCGATTCGACGTTGAAACTGACCGAACCGGACGATTTTATTGCCGATATGTCCAAATCGCTGGGCCTGTTCTACACAACCGGTTTTCAGGAAGACCACAAGGCCCTGTCCAACGGCGTCTTCAGCGATTCGGAATATGCTAACCAGGCCGGCTATGTGCTTAAAGAACGATTGAACCTGTTGGATTACGCACTGAAAGAATATGATGACGGCTTATTATTCTTCTATTTTTCCAGTGCAGACCTGCAATCGCATATGTTCTGGTGGAACAGCGATCTGGAGCACCCGACCCGCTCGGCGTCGCAGGCCAAAGACTATTTCCATCATATCCAGCAATTGTACGGCCGCATGGATCAGGTCGTCGGCGATATCCTCAAAGGCTACGGGGACGAGGCTTTGGTTATGGTGATGAGCGATCACGGCTTCGCCAACTTCAAGCGGCAGTTCAACCTCAACGCCTGGCTGCGCGAAAACGACTATCTCTATCCGCCGGATGCGACATCGGTCATGAGCGATGTGGACTGGGCCAAAACCAAGGCGTACGGACTGGGCATCAATGGTTTATATATCAACCAGGCCGGCCGCGAACGCGATGGGATTGTCTCGGTCGGGCAGGAAAAAGAAGAACTGATCCACGAGCTGGTATCTAAACTCGAATCGTTGACCGATGCCAACGGCCGCAGAGTTATTCACAAAGTTCAGCGGTCCGATCAGGTCTATCCCGGCGACGCGACGGCATTCGCGCCGGACTTGATTATTGGCTACAGTCGCGATTATCGTGCTTCGTGGGATACGTGTCTGGGAGATATGGGCAGCGAGGTGCTCTGGGATAACGATTCGGCCTGGGCCGCCGATCACTGTGCCGATGTGTCGCAGGTGCCGGGTGTGCTCTTCTGCAATCGAAAGATCGCAAAGACCGATCCCGCCCTGATCGATATGGCCCCGACGATACTGAACGAATTCGGTCAACCGATCCCCAAAACGATGACCGGTAAACCTGTTTTCAAAACATAACGCAAAGGAAGGAAGAAATGGCAAAGATCAAGATCGACTCAAACCTTTTCGACCGCGCCAAGCAGGCGGCCGAGTCCGCCGGCTACAGCAGTGTCGAGGAATTTATCACCCATATCATTGAAAGCGAGGTCGCCAAGCACGAAGGCGGCAGCGACGATGACAAAACTGCCGAACAGCTTCGAGGATTGGGATATATCGAGTGACATCTTTGCTGATTCAATTAATCATCTGGCTCAATATCATCGCCAACACCATCGGCAGCGTGCTGCTCGGCTTTATTGCCGCTGTGCCCGGCTGGCTCAGCAATACGATCATCTCGGCCGTCGTCGGGGTATTTTTTCTGTTTCTTCTGAAATACTGCTCCAATCAAAAAGCCATTGGCAACATCCGAAGTCAGATCAGCGCCAACTTGCTGGCATTAAAACTATTCAAAGACAGTATGATCGTGACATTTAAGGCCCAGGGGCAGCTTTTCAAATATGCGTTTCTGCTTTTTGTGAATATGATCTTCCCCATGCTGGTCGGCCTGATCCCATTTTGTCTGATCGTTACTCAGATGAGTCTATGGTATGAGTTTCGGCCGCTGCAGGTGGGTGAGGAAACCCTGGCGACCGTTAAATTGAAAAACGATTCGCCGTCATCATTGCCGAATGTTTCACTGGCGGCCAATGATGCTTTTGAAATCGTAACCGGGCCGGTCCGCGCCGTCGATATCAACAGCGTTTATTATACGATTAAAGCCGTCAAGCCGGGTCGCCATGACGTGATCGTGGAAACCGGCGGCGTGCAGTTCGCAAAATCAATTTCGATTGGCGATGGATTTATGCGGATCAGTACCGAACGGCCGGCGATGAACTTCTCGGACATTTTTCTCTATCCCGCCGAAAAGCCGCTTGCCGCCGATAGTCTTGTCCAGTCGATCCGTATCGATTATCCCGACCGGCCCGGCCTGATTAGCGGCGCCGGCTGGTGGATGATCTATTTCATCGTCGTTTCGATTATTTTCGCATTGATTTTCAAACCGTTCTTAAACGTTAAAATTTAATGACCCAATTTAAAAATGAATGACGAGGTGTATTTTCGATGGAATGTAACAAAGACCAAAATATGGATTTTTGCACGTGTTCGTATCCGGGTTGCAGCCGCAAGGGTGTCTGCTGCGAGTGTTTGCAGTATCATTTAGGCATGCAGCAACTACCGGGCTGCTGTTTCCCGCCGGATGTGGAAAAAACCTACGACCGCAGCTTCAAAGCCTTCGCCAAAGCCTGGAAACTGTAACGCACGTTCCTTATCCGATGATAAAAGCACGGCCGAGTTGTTTGCGCGGCTCTAATCCCGCTATGCTGTGTTTGATTATCATACAATTGAAGCATCGATGCTTAATTACCGCAAAACACTGATTTAAATTAGGCATTTTACTTACCTCCGCCTTCTTTTTCTACGGGTATATTTTAGCCCGAATATTTCATAAAAATTTATAAAAAAGACTTGCGCGATGGGTTA
>CAZFDE010000089.1:0-10097 GCA_964517795.1 uncultured Pirellulales bacterium
GGGGTGTCGGGGGATTTTTTGGATTCGGATTTGGTGTCTTTTTTGTCGGCGGGTTTGGGTTCGGGTTTTTTCTTTTCGCCTTCGGCGGCTTTTTTATAGGTGTCGCTTCGGTAATCGGTCTGATAGAAGCCCGAGCCTTTGAAGATGATGCCGGCACCGGTGCCAATCGCGCGTTTGAGCGTATTTTTTTTGCACCTGGGACATTTCTTTAACGGATCGGCGGTGATGGACTGGAACTGCTCGAACTCGTGGCCGCAATGGCCGCAGATATAGTCATAGGTCGGCATTACTGATCACCCTCACCATTGGATTCGTCGGGCTGTTGCTGGCCTTGCCGTTCTTCGGGTGTCTCCCGGCGTTCGGCCTGTTCGCGTTTGTTGACGATAACCATGGCCGGTCGGATCACACGGCCGTTGAGTTTGTAGCCGGTCTGAAAGACCTCCAGAACAACATTCTCCGGTTGATCGGGATCGGTCTTTCGCATCATCGCCTGGTGCAGGTTCGGGTCGAAATCCTGCCCTTCGGCTTCGATGCGTTCGACCTTGAGCGATTTGAGGATGTCGAGCATCTGGTCGAAGATGATCTGCACGCCCTTGACGACGACATCGACGGTCTCGGCCGAGTGCGATTTGGTGAGCATGTGCTCGAAATTGTCCAGGGCCGGCAGCAGCGACTTGATCACGGCTTCCTTTTCGTAGGAGACGCTGTCGGTGATCTGGCGGGCCGAGCGTTTTTGATAGTTGGCATAATCGGCGCTGACGCGCTGCAGTTTCTCGAACAAGTCGTCTTTTTCGGCCTGCAGGGTTTCGAGCTTTTCTTGAAGCTCGGTTACCGCGTCTTTGTGCTTATCTTTCTTTTTCACCTTGTCGGCCTTTTTGTTTTCGTTATCGTTCTCTTTCATCACAACTTACCCGAAATATTGTTTCAGCTTCTCCAGAAAACCGGTCGATTTCGGATTGACCTTTTTATTTTCCGTGCCGGCGAATTCGCGCAGCAGTTCCTGCTGTTTCGAATTCAAATGGGTCGGCGTCTCGACGATCACATGGACCATCTCGTCACCGCGTCGGCCGGTACGAATATCCGGCAGGCCTTCGGACTTGATTCGAAAGACGCTGCCGTACTGCGTACCGGCGGGTATTTTCAACTGTTTGGTTCCGTTTAAGCTGGGCACATCGATCGTCGCACCCAATGCGGCCTGAGTGAAACTGACCGGCACGACGGCGATGAGGTTGCTGTTATCGCGTTCGAGAAATTCGTGCGGCTTGATCCGGACGTAGCAGTACAGATCGCCGCGCGGCCCGCCGTTTCGGCCCGGTTCGCCTTCGCCGCCGACACGAACGCCCTGACCTTCATGCACGCCGGCGGGGATCTTGACGCTGATGACCCGTTTTTTGGGGACATGGCCGGTGCCGCGACAGGCTTTACACGGATCGGTAACGATTTTGCCCGATCCGCGGCATTGCGGACAGGTCGAGACCATCTGGAAAAAGCCGCCGCCGCGCGAAACCTGGCCGTGACCGTTACAGGCCGGACATGTGCTCGGTGAGCTGCCCTTGGCCACGCCATTGCCGCCGCATTCGCCGCAGAGGTCCTGGCGGGTGAATTCGATCGTCTTTTCGCAGCCGGCCGCGACTTCGTGCAGTGTCAGCTCGACCGTGGTTTCGAGATCGTAGCCGCGTGCGGGTCCGCGGCGGGTTGCGGTTCGCCGACCACCGCGGCCGCCACCGAAGATTCCGCCAAAGATATCATCGAAATCGAACATGCTGAAGATGTCCTCGACGTTCATCCGCGAGAAGTCGTGGACGCCGGCGCCGCGCAGGCCTTCGTGGCCGAACTGATCGTAGCGTTTGCGTTTCTCGTCGTTGCCGAGTACTTCGTAGGCCTCGGCACATTCTTTGAACTTGGCCTCGGCTTCCTTGTTGCCGGGATTTTTGTCGGGATGATACTTCATCGCCATGCGTCGGTACGCACGTTTGATATCATCCTGCGAGGCGTTTTTTTTAACGCCTAACACTTCATAATAGTCACGTTTAGCCATAACAATAAATTTGAAATCTTCCTTTCTTCGCTTTCGCTACGAAGGACAGGCAAATTTCAACTTTTAACGGATCGAACCGGCGATCGGCGTTTCGTCTTCGTCTTTATCCTTTAGATCGGTTACCAGGACATTGGTGGTTAACATCAGGCCGGCAACCGATGCGGCATTTTGCAGTGCGGTGCGGGCGACCTTGGCCGGGTCGATAATGCCGGCCTTGAACATGTCCTCGTATTTGCCGCTGTTGGCGTTGTAACCGATATTTTCGTCGGATTCGAGTTTGTCCAGCAACGACTCGACGATCACATCGCCGGGCTGTCCGGAATTTTCGGCGATTTGGCGGGCCGGCGTTTTTAAGGCACGAGTTACAATATCAAAACCGATCCGCTCGTCGCCTTTGGCTTTACTGCGGGCCTTCTCGACGGCCTTGATCGCTTTGAGGAAAATCACGCCGCCGCCCACGACCACGCCTTCTTCCGTAGCCGCACGGGTTGCATGCAGCGCATCGTCCAGCAGGTCCTTGCGTTCCTTCATTTCCGCTTCGGTGGCCGCACCGGCATTGATCACAGCGACGCCGCCGGTCAGCTTGGCGAGGCGTTCCTGGAGTTTTTCCTTATCGTAACTGCTGGTGGTCTTTTCGATCTGGGCGCGGATCTGATCGCAGCGGGCCTTGATATCTTTTTTCTTGCCGGCGCCTTCGATGATCGTGGTGTTCTCTTTGCCGATGACGATCTTTCGGGCCTGGCCGAGCTGCGAGAGTTCGATCTTCTCGAGCTTGATGCCGAGGTCTTCGCTAATGACCTGCCCGCCGGTAACGACCGCCATATCGGCCATCATGGCCTTTCGTCGATCGCCGAAGCCCGGCGCCTTGACGGCACAGACTTTCAGAACGCCCTGCAGGCGATTGATGACCAGTGCGGCCAGGGCCTCGCCCTCGACGTCTTCGGATACAATCAGCAACGGCTTGGCGACCTGGGCGATCTTTTCCAGCAGCGGGATCATCTCGCGAACGTTGGAGATTTTCTTTTCGTGAAACAGGATATAGGCATCCTCGAGCACCGCTTCGAGCGTATCGGCGTTGGTCATGAAATACGGCGAGATGTAGCCCTTGTCGAACTGCATCCCCTCGACGACGGTCAGCTCGTTTTCCATGCTCTTGCCTTCTTCGACCTCGATGACGCCTTCTTTGCCGACCTTGTCAATCGCATCGGCCAAAATCTCGCCGACGGCCGGGTCGTTGTTGGCGCTGATCGTGGCGACCTTGGCGATATCGTCATGACCCTTAACGGGGACGCTGGCCGATTCGATATACGATGTTACGGCCTCGGCGGCCTTGTTGATGCCGCGCTGGATCGCCATCGGGTTCGAACCGGAGGCCACGTGTTTGAGTCCTTCGTTATAGATCGCTTCGGCCAGGACGGTCGATGTGGTGGTGCCGTCGCCGACCACATCGCTGGTCTTGCTGGCGACTTCGTTGACCATTTTGGCGCCCATGTTCTCGAAAGGCTGGGGCAGTTCGATCTCTTTGCTGACCGAAACGCCGTCCTTGGTGACTTTGGGCGATCCCCAGCTTTTGTGAAGGATCACATTTTTGCCGGTCGGGCCGAGTGTGACCTTGACGGTTTTGGCCAGTTGGCTGAGCCCTTCCCGCAGATTTGTTCGTGCGTTATTATCAAACATCAATTGCTTTGCCATTTTCCTTACCTCGTCACTCTATTCGTTATGATTGATTATCGTTGACTTATTTCTCGACGATCCCGAGAATATCGCTTTCGCGCAGGATCACGTATTGCTTGCCGTCAATCTCGATATTGTTGCCGGCGTACTTGCCGTAGATGACCTCGTCGTTTTTCTTGACGCTCATGTCGCCGCGTTTGCCGCTGTCGAGCACTTTACCCGGGCCGACGGCGACGACCTTGCCGATCTGAGGTTTTTCCTTGGCCGTATCGGGCAGATAGATCCCGCCGGCGGTTTTTTCTTCGGCCTCGGACTGCATAATCACAACTCTGTCATCCAATGGTTTAAGTTTCATTGTTTACTCCTTCACACGTCAATTTATCATTTCGTTATTTCGGTTTCGATCACGATCACACTATCGATCCGGTTCGGCGCTCGCCATGGGATATCAATGGTGACGCCGGACTTGTTCGATGTGTATTTAAGCAATTGTTTTGGGTCTTTGAGTGTATAGCATTTTTGAATTTTCTTTTCGATCGGTGGTACAAGCAGTTTGCCGTCTTTGGGCCAGTCAAATACGTGCAGATAGATTTTATTATCCTTGACGGTACAGCGGCCCCACGGCAGCGACTCAAAAATACTGGCACCGGTGCCGTAGATGCTTTCGCCGTAGCGGTCCATCCATTTGCCGATCCGTTTGAGGCGTCGTACGGATGCGTTGGGGATCTCGCCTTCGGCGGTCGGGCCGACGTTCAGGAGGAAATTGCCGCCCTTGCTGGCGATATCCACCAGATGATGGAGGATTTGCCGGGTCGATTTCCAGTTCTTGTCGTCCGATTTATAGCCCCACGTATCGTTCATGGTCATGCAGGTTTCCCAGTCCTTGCCGGGGATACCGGTCGCGGGGATTTCCTGTTCGGGCGTTCCGAAATCACCACGGTACTGAATGCCGTCGTCTTTGTTTATGCCTTTCATGCCTTGGCGGCCTTTATCGACCCGGTTGTTGACAATGATATCCGGATCGAGACTGCGGACATAATTATACAGGTCCACGCCGCGTTCGTGTGTCCAGGTGGGTTCCCACTCGCCGTCGAACCACATCACGGCGATATCGCCGTAATTTGTGAGCAACTCTTTGATCTGGCCTTTCATGTAGGCAACGTATCGGTCCATATCGGCCTCATCAGCCGGGCGGGTGTCCCACTTTCGCCGCGGCAGATAGTCGGGATGGTGCCAGTCCATGATCGAATGGTAGAAACACAGCCGGATGCCATGGCGTTTACACGCTTCGGCCAGCGGCTTGAGCAGGTCTTTGCCGTAGGGTGTGGCATCGACTACATCGTACTCGGTCAGCTTCGAATCCCAGAGGCAGAATCCATCGTGATGTTTGCTGGTAATGACGATGTATTTCATGCCGGCATCTTTGGCTAATTGCACCCATTTTTCCGGATCGTACTTGACCGGGTTGAACTGCGGTGCGAATTTTTCATATTCCTCGATGGGGATTTGGGCATTGAACATGATCCATTCGCCGAGGCTTTCGACGGGTTTACCCTGATAGGTACCGGCCGGAATCGCATACAACCCCCAGTGGATGAACATGCCGAACCGGGCGTCACGCCACCACTGCATCCGCTGATCTGGGGCCGGGTCGGTACGTTCGGGTTCGGCCTGTTTGCGAGGGCCTTGACAGCCGCACATGAATAAATTCGCCGTTATCAGTAACATAAGGATTTTTTTAATCATCCAATCACCTCGTTTAGGGTATTGTTACATCATTCCCATACCGGGCATGCCGCCCATACCGCCCATGCCGCCCATGCCTCCCATACCTCCGGGCATGCCGCCCATACCACCACCCATACCGGGTGCGCCGGCCGGCATGTCTTCTTTTTCCTTGGGCTGTTCGGTAACCAGGCAATCGGTTGTCAGCAGCAATCCAGCAATACTGACGGCGTTCTGCAGGGCAATACGGGTTACTTTAACCGGATCGATGATCCCAGCTTCGACCAGGTCAGTATATTCATCCGTATTGGCGTTATAGCCGAACGCACCCTTGCTCTGGGAAACCTTATTGACAACAATGTCCGCCGTGGCACCGGCGTTATCGGCAATCGTGTAGCACGGCATTTTTAGTGCATCGGCGACGATATTGACACCGGCCTGCTCATCACCGTCGAGTTTTATTTTCTTGACTGCAGCCAGACACCGAATCAGTGCAACGCCGCCGCCGGGAACGATCCCTTCTTCGATCGCTGCCCGGGTGGCGTGCAGCGCATCTTCGACGCGTGCTTTAATCTCTTTCATCTGGGCTTCGCTGGCGGCTCCGACATTGATCTGGGCAACGCCGCCGGTGAGCTTAGCCAGACGTTCCTGGAGTTTTTCGCGATCGTAATCACTGGTTGTAGTGTCGATCTCGGTTTTGATCTGATTGATGCGGCCCTTAATATCGGCATCACTGCCGGCACCCTCGACGATTGTCGTCGTATCGTTATCGATCGTAATCTTCTTGGCCTGACCAAGCTGCTGAACACTGATATTTTCCAAATCGATACCGAGGTCTTTGTAGATCGGCTCGGCACCGGTCAATGCGGCAATGTCCGCCAGCATCGCTTTGCGGCGGTCGCCGTAGCCCGGGGCTTTGACGGCGGCCACGGTCAGAACACCTTTGAGTTTGTTGACCACCAATGTGGCCAAGGCTTCGCTTTCGACATCTTCGGCGATGATCAACAGCGGCCGCTTGGCCTTGGCAACTTTTTCCAGCAGCGGCACGAGTTTGGTTACGCTGCTGATCTTGTCTTCATAGACCATGATAAAGGGCTTCTCCAGTTCGCAGACCATGTTGTCCTGGTCGGTAACAAAGTGCGGCGAGAGATAGCCGCGATCGAACTGCATCCCCTCGACAAAATCGACGGTCGTTTCGAGGCTCTTGCCCTCTTCGACGGTAATCACGCCGTCCTTGCCGACGCGCTGAAAGGCCTTGGCCATGATCTTACCGATCTCGATATCATTATTGGCGGAGACGGCCGCGATATTGATAATGTCATCGTCTTTGGTGATGTCGATCGGCTTGGCGATTCTGGCCAGTTCGTCAGTAATGACTTTGGCGGCCTGCTGCATCCCGCGATTGAGGGCCATGGCATCGGCACCGGCGGCAATCAGCTTATAAGACCGCTTGAACATCGCTTCGGTCAGGACGGTTGCGGTCGTCGTCCCGTCGCCGGCGATCTTGGAGGTTTTGCTGGCCGCTTCGCGAACCAGCTTGGCGCCGAGATTCTCGTTTTTATCGATCAGGTCGATCTCTTCGGCGACCGTCACGCCGTCTTTGGTCACTGCCGGACAGCCCCATCCTTTATCGAGGATGGCGTTTCGCCCGCGGGGGCCGAGGGTCGATTTCACTGCGGCCGAGAGTTTTTCAACGCCGGCCAGCAATTTCGCTCTCGCGTCTGATTCGAATGCTAAGTCTTTTACTGCCATAATCTTATATCTCCTTATTCATCGTGCGTTTCACATTGTCTTTTTCAGTGTGTTTACCGATACGCCCATACACTTAATTGATAATAAAGTGCAAATTCGATACCACCGCCAAGCCTCAGCGGTACACAAAGCGGCTTAATAGATGTAACTTTATTGATAACAGATACTTAAAAAGATATGTTTTTTGGCCGAAGGAACACTAAAACCCACCTAAGGCTCTGATACATGCCATTTTTGGCACGATGGAAACGGTTTCACCGCCAACCTGGCAGGTTATTGGGAGGCATTCGGATCAGGCGACCCAGCCGGTTTGCCAGTACCCGTATTTTGTTTTTGATTGACGGCGTAATTCAGATTTTGCATTGCGCTGGTATTATTGGGATTGATCTGCAGTGCTTTTTGATAAAGGTCAATGGCCTGATCGACATTACCGGCCAGCAGATAGCAATCACCCAGTCCCTTTAGCGAATCATCAAAATCGGGCTTTAATGACAGGGCTTTGGTGAAGGCCTGGGCCGCCGCCTGAATCTGGTTGAGTTTCAGCAGTGCAAATCCCAGATTATTGTATGCGGAGAGGTAATTTGGTTCTAATTCGATCGCCCGGCGATATATCTCAACCGCTTTTTGCGGCTCGCCCGTTTGCACCAGTGAAAACCCATAATTGGTCAAGAGTTTGGGGTCTTCAAAACCGGCATCCAGTAAAATTCGACAGTACTTTTTGGCCGACTCATACCGTCCGGCCAGGGCCTCATTATCGGCCATGGACTGATAAATGATCATATTATCAGGAGCAACCTGCGACGCCCGATCCAAATAAACCGCGGCTTCATCGTAACGGCCCATTTTCGATAGGGCCAGCCCCATATTCGCCAACGCACCGAACAAGTGGGGCTTGATCTTCAGCGCCGATTCAAAATAAGTGAGGGCTTTTTCGAATTGCCCCTGTTCATGAACAACCCCCCCCAGTTCCACATATGCATCCGCATATCCCGGATGATACTTAATCGCAATCTCATAATGGCGAAATGCTTCATCCAATCGACCGGCATCGCGCAGGGATTGTCCGTAATGGTAATGCGCAATATAATTTTCGGGATCGACGTCGATCGCATTCTTAAATAATGTCAGGCCGTTTTGCCAGACCCGTACCTGGGCCACGGTGCGAACCGATAATGCCATCAATACAGCAAGGGCTGCTGTTGAGAAAATGATTTTTCGCCGGCCGACAAAATCGAACAGATACGGAACACCCCACGCTGCAATGACGAACAAGCCGATGAGCGGAATATACGTATATCGGTCCGCCATGTATTGATTGCCGACCTGGACCAAGCCGATCACCGGCACCAGCGTCCCGAGATACCAGAACCAGCCAAACATCAGCCATTTGATGCGACGTCCATAATACACAACCGCTGCGGTTATCGGGATCAGAACTGCCGCCGCAATAATCGAATGTGTCATTGAGATTAACCGGGACGGGTGGATATACAATACCGATAACTGCGCGGGCCAAAGCATTTTGATAATATAGCCGCTATATGCAATCGGCATGTTCGCAAATCGCGCCCAGAGCGGCACCAAGTGCAGCGACGCCATCGCCCCGGTGACCCGCTGAACGATAAAGGTTACGGCTGAAAGTGTAAACGCCATCAGGAAGAACGGCACCTTCTCGAGAATAATCCGTTTAATCGAGGGTGAAGGTGAAACTTCATCCGAGAATTGTTCTGTTTTGGCGAACAATCGATTCAGGGGCCAGTAATCCATCAATACCAATACACACGGCAGTGTTACCACCATGGGCTTGGCCAAAAGCCCCATCGCGCACAATACAATCGCGGCCATATACCACCGTGCACTTTTTCGCTGCACATAATACACATAGGCCAGCATGGTCAGCATCCAGAAGAACGTGCTGAGCACATCTTTGCGTTCGGAAATCCATGCGACCGATTCGACATGCAGCGGGTGCAGTGCAAATAAGGCGGCCACGAAGGCCCCGGCCCACTTTCGGCCGGTCATCTGTAAAAACACCCAAAACAACAAAACACTGTTGAGGACGTGCAGCATGATATTTGTCAAATGATGACCCCAGACGCGATCTTTAAACACCTCCACATCGAGCATATGCGACAGCCAGGTGATCGGATGATAATTGTTGGCATGGATTTTTGTAAATGCCCAAATGATGCTGTCCTTATTCAGGCCCGAAAGGACATGTCGGTTTTCATAGACATAATCGTTGTCATCGAAATTGACAAATCCGTATTTCAGCGCCGGCGTATAAACCGCAAACGTAACCGCCGCCAGGACAATCGCAATGCTGATCGAGTTGACGTATGTGCTTTTCATGGGGGTTAATATAGCGATTTCGGGCATCAATCTCAACGGATTTTGCGCATACGGTCGGCCGCGACCGGACGTGAAGGTTCAAGGCCTCGGTAGTGCAAGGCGTCAATATCTTGTCTTAGGCTTGTGTTTCGGCGTGGGCCGTGGTTTGCTCGATCTGGTTGAGGGCCGCATCGAAATCGTCTTCGAATTCAAAAATACCATCGAAGCAAGTCACCTTCATAATATCACGTGTGATCGCGGCGACGTTGAACAAGACCATACGACGGCCGGATTTGACCAGCATCTCGTGCAGCATCAGCAGCCCGGACAAGCTCATCGAGACCAGAATGTTGACCTTTGAGCAATCCAGCAGCACATTCATGGAGCCTTCGCCGGCAATGTCCATCACCTGATCAAGGCATTTTCGGGTATCCGGCTCCTGCGGTAATTCCACGAGCAACACCTTATCCGAATAATTTTTGATCGTCATCTCTAATCCCTTTGAATTAGTTTTTATTCGCTTTAGCCCGAATATTTCATAAATTTCTGTGAAGGTTGTTTTTTGCGTATATGCAGT
>CAZFDE010000090.1:0-9948 GCA_964517795.1 uncultured Pirellulales bacterium
TTTTTTGTTAAAACGCTTAAGGAACCGCCATTCGTACCGGACACCTTTAATTTCCTTATTGAAGTCTTCAATCGTTAAACGTTCGCTATTTTTTTACAGGATCCATTTTTTGCGGATGTTTCGCAGGCTCAACGTGAAAAGTATTCCACAAAACACGACCAACGCACCAAAGTTCAATCCTATCGGCAGATGACTTGTTTGATTTATCGAATTGTGAAGAAGGTCTGCTCCATACGTCAGGGGCAATATATAAGGTAACGGCTTCAGCCAGATTGGAAATTGCTGAATCGGGAAAAACAGTCCGCACAGGAAGATCATCGGGAAACGGAAGAAATTCGAGAATGTCTGTGCTTCGAATACCTCTTTTACCGAGACGGCAATGAACAGTCCCAAAAAAGTCGAACTGATTGCAATAAGTACCATTGCCGGAATCAGAACGCCCCAGTTGACAGCCGACAGGTCGGTTAAAAACATGGCAATGACAATCGGGACAAGGGCATTCAAGGTTCCAAACAAAATTGCTCCGGTTGTCTTGGCCAGCATTAACGTTTCCAGTGAAATCGGGGCCAGCAGCAGCCGCTCAAAAGACCGCCCCTTTTTCTCGAATGTTACGGTTACAGCCAGAACACTGGTTGTTCCAAAGAGTATGCTTAGTGCCACCAGCCCCGGCAGCAGGTCCGGCAGGCTTTCCATTCCAAGACCTGAACGAATGAAAAACATGGCGATCCAGACCAGCGGGAACAGCAGTCCCCAACTGATGTTCGGCGGTTTGAGGTAGTAGCTGCGCATATCCTTAACCAAAATATTCCAGAATGCAATCCACTGTCTCATTTTACATCCCGCCCAATTTTGCTCTGAACATAAAAAATACCGCCCCCAGCAGGCACAGTCCGGCACATATGTAATCGAGTGTAATTTTTTCCCTCAAATAGATCAGTGAGAAGGGAACGAACACGGCCAGTGCAATCACTTCCTGAAGTATCTTAAGCTGACCGACATTCATCACATGGTGCCCTATTCTGTTGGCAGGCACCTGGAGGAGGTATTCAAACAATGCTATGCCCCAGCTTACCAGTGCAGCAATAATCAAGGGCTTATTTGCCAAATTTTTCAGATGCCCATACCAAGCAAATGTCATAAATACGTTGCTACAGCATAACAAAAATGCGGTCAAAAAATATTTATCCATATTTCACCTCAACCCATATTATATTTGTGATGTTGACACTTTTCATTGGGAATGACTTACCTTGCGCCTGCTTTGTCCTTTTCTTTTTTCATGGCATCGGCCTCAATACCTGTAATTTCAACAAAAACATCTTCAAGACTCGGTTTCATTCGCCGGGCTTCAGATACTTCGATTCCCTGCTCTTCAAGAAAACGAACCACCGCTCCGGCAAGAATGGGACGATCCGCTTCTATTCGAATCAGGTCTTTTTGCGGAAAAAGAAAATTCATCTCGGTAAAAGATTCGGCCAGCTTATCCTGTATGCTGTCATCCGTATGTGCACATAGAATCTGAACAACATGTTTGTCCTGGAAGGGGTGCAGCAGATTTTCAACGGTATCACTTTTCACAATACGGCCTGCTACAATAAACGCGATACGGTCACAAAGCCGCTGCGCTTCCTCGATATAGTGAGTGGTCAGAAAGATGGTCGTGCCGATTTTGTGCAAATCCGAAATCAATTGCCTTACCTGCCGGGCACTGGCGACATCCAGGCCGGTTGTGGGTTCATCAAGGAAAAGAATTCGAGGTTCGTGTATGATTGCTGCGGTAATAGTCAGCTTTCGTTTCATCCCTTTTGAATAGCCGCCGAATTTGCGATTGGCCGCCTGTTTAAGGCCAAAGACCTCCAGCAATTCTTGTGCTTTGTTTAACCGTTTTTGCTTGGGCATTCCATACAGCGCCCCGCAGAAACATAGATTCTCGAAGCCGGTTAATTCGGGATATAAATTGCTCTCATCCGGGACCACACCGATAAGATGCTGAGCCGCTCTATGCTTTTGGCTGCAATTGATCCCGCTCATCCGGATCGTTCCGTTATCGGGTCTCGCCAAGCCCGTCAGCATATTGATGGTAGTTGTTTTGCCCGCACCGTTGGGGCCGAGAAAACCGAATAATTCGCCAGGCTCAATTGCAAAGGAAATGCCGTCAACAGCCTTGATGCGGTCGAAGCTCTTGGTCAGATCGCCCACTTCGATAATGGCCGTGCGTTTATTCATCGTTTTTTTCTAAAATATAAATGATAAGGCGGAGATCCCATCAACACGCCGTCTAACTTCCGTTCAGGAATGTAAAAGTGTCCGGGAATTATTCTGCAATTCCATTTTCTATCCTTGCATTTGCTCTCATTATACGGCAACTGCCGTCGCCCATCAACACTATTCTTTCCTTCAATTCTTATACTGTTTCCTGCTTTTCGTCAATTTTCCAAGATGTGCTGCCGCAGACCCTCTCTTCAGCGGTTTCCTGAATTTTTGTTAGATACTGTGATTGGCATTTTCCGCTTGCTCTACACCTTAAGCAGTAGGGTGTAATACAGAGCTATTCGTGTGATATTTTAATCGAATGATTTCGTCGGATTGCGACATTGGCATTTCAAAAAACAAGTCCGAAGGGGTAAATGAACCGGATAAAACACATGGGGCGGGAATTGGGCGTTGAATTTTTGTGCGGCTGGCTATAGAATTCACAGTCCGAAAGTATTTGAATTTTAGGATTTCGGTGGGCACGGCCCACCCTACTCTAAAAAACTCGGTGTTCTCTGTGAACTCTGCGGCTGTTCGTGGTTTGGGTTTCGAGTTATTTGGACATGAAAGGAGACAGGTAATTGGATACGCAGCACTATATCGCGGTCGATCTGGGTGCCGAGAGCGGGCGGGTGATGCTCGGTACGGTATCGAAGGATAATTTTACACTCGAGCAGGTCTCGCGTTTTGGCAATACGCCGTTGGAGGTTGACGGGACGCTTCGGTGGGATTTTGGGCATCTGCTGAGCAGTATCAAAAGCGGGATCGCCGCGGCCGTCAAACAGAGCACGCACCCCGTGGCCGGGATCGGGATCGACAGTTGGGGGGTGGATTTCGGCCTGCTCGATGGTGAGGGGCAACTGATCGAGAATCCGTATCATTACCGCGATGCCCGTACCAACGGGATGATGGAGAGGGCCTTTGAAATGGTCGATAAGCGCGCGGTCTATGAACACACGGGTCTTCAGTTCATGCAGCTCAATACGATTTATCAATTACTTTCGATGCGACTGGCGGATTATCCGGCCCTGAAGCAGGCCAGGCGGCTACTGTTCACGGCCGACCTGTACGCATATTTTCTCTGCGGCAGGCCGTTCGGCGAATATACCTTAGCCAGTACATCGCAGTTGATGGATATGCACAGCGGGCAATGGTCGAAATTTCTTTTCGAGAAACTCGATCTGCCGCCGGCGATCATGCCCGATCCAGTTCGGCCGGGGACGGTGGTAGGGCAGTTGACCGATGCGGTGGCGGCCGAGCTGGGCTGCGATCCGATCCCGGTGATTGCGGTCGGCTCGCACGATACGGCCAGTGCCGTCGCGGCGGTCCCGGCGCAGGGCAAAAACTGGGCGTATCTGTCGTGCGGGACGTGGTCGCTGATGGGTGTGGAGGTGCCCGATGCGATCATCAACGATAAGACGTTCGAATACGAATTTACCAACGAGGGCGGCGTGGAGGGCACGATTCGCCTGTTGAAGAATATTATGGGCCTGTGGGTGCTGCAGGAATGCCGCCGCCAGTGGCAGCGGGACGGCGAGGATCTGGATTACGCGACGATCACGGAGATGGCCGAGCAGGCCGAGCCGTTTGCGGCATTTATCGATCCCGACCACAGCGAATTTCTGGCGCCCGGCGATATGCCCGCACGGATCGCCGAATATCTCAAAGAGACCGGCCAAGCAGCGATCAGCGATAAGGGCCAGATCGCGCGGGCGATTCTCGAGAGTCTGGCGCTGAAGTATCGCACGGTCGTCGAGCGGATCGAGGATATCACCGGCGAAAAAATAGAGTGCCTGCATATGGTCGGCGGCGGGATACAGAATGAGTTATTGTGCCAGTTTACCGCTGATGCGATCGGGCGCACGGTGATTGCCGGGCCGGTCGAGGCGACCGCCAGCGGTAATATCCTGATGCAGGCCAAGGCCGCGGGGCAGGTCAGGGACCTGGACCAGATTCGCCAACTGGTGCGAAATTCGTTTGAGTTGAAGACGTATCGGCCGCAGGATACGCAGCGATGGCAGAACCAATATCAGAAAATTCAATCCATGTAGGAAAAGGGTTATCGATGGGTGATGACGTACAAAAATTAGAATCGCAGCTTGACAGTTTTGACGCGAACCAGCGGCGAGCGGCACTTGAGACACTGGTTGAGATGGCTGCAGAAGGGCAGATTTCGTTCGAAAAGCCGCGGGCCTTTGTGAACCTGCATGGGCATACGTTTTTCTCATTCAATGCGTATGGCTATTCGCCGAGCAAGTTCGCGTGGCTGTCGAAGAAGCGAGGACTGGCCGCGGCGGGGATCGTCGATTTCGATGTGCTCGACGGGCTGGATGAGTTTCTCGAAAGCTGCCGGCTGCTCGATCTTAGGGGCGGCGTCGGGGTCGAGACGCGGGTCTTTGTGCCCGAATTCGCCGACAAGGAGATCAATTCGCCCGGTGAGCCTGGGATCGCTTATTATACGGGGGTGGGATTCACCGACTCAAAGCTCGAGGGGATGGCCGGCGAATTTCTGAGTTCCATGAAGCAGACGGCCCAGCGGCGGAACCGCGAATTGATGCAGCGGGTCAATGCGTATCTCAAGCCGGTGGAGCTGGATTACGAAAAAGATGCGATGCCGCTGACGCCCGCGGGCAATCCGACCGAGCGGCATTTATGCCTGGCCTATGCCCGAAAGGCGCAGCAGGTGTTTGAGGATGAGCAGTCGCTTGGGCAGTATTGGCAGGAGAAACTGGGGGTCGCGGCGGAGAAGCTCGAACTGCCGGAGGGCCGCGCGCTGCAGGATACGATCCGGGCCAAAACGATGAAACGCGGCGGGGTGGGGTATGTTCAGCCGGATGCCGGGTCATTTCCGACGATGCAGCAGATGAGTGAATTTGCGCTGGCGGCCGGGGCGATCCCGGTTCATGCGTGGCTCAACGGACTTTCCGACGGCGAAAGAGAAATCGAAAGGCTGCTCGATACCGCGATGGCGACCGGTTGCGAAGGGCTGGCGATTATTCCCGACCGCAATTTTACGCCGGGCGTTCAGGATGAGAAACTGGCGAACTTGCAGGCAGTGATTACGCTGGCGCAGGAAAGAGATTTGCCGATTTTTGTCGGGACGGAGATGAACAGTCCGGGCCAGAAATTCGTGGACGATTTCGAATCCGACGAATTGAAGCCTTATATCGACATCTTCATGGCAGGGGCGCAGATCGCCTATGCCCATACGGCGCTGCAGAAACACGCCCAGATGGGGTATTGCAGTGAATGGGCGAAGCAGCGGTTTGCCGATCGCAAAACGAAGAACGAATTTTACCAACAAGTCGGCGAGATGCTCAGCCCGTCACGTGAAAAATGTCTGGAGCAGGTCGATTCGACGATGTCACCGCAGAAAATGATCAATCATATTCAATCTACAATTTGAAAGGTTTACCGCGTGAATATTCCAAAAATCCAGTATGCGGTCCAGTTAGTCGGGCCGGATGAGTTGAAGCTGAACACGGAAAAATCGGTCCCGCAGCCGGGCCCGCACCAGATCCTCTGCAAGGTCGAGGCGGTGGGGCTGTGTTTCTCGGATTTGAAACTACTTAAGCAGTTCACCGGCCACGTTCGCAAGAGCGAAGTGATTTCCGGCATCGATCCGAAGGTGCTCGATGAGATTCCTTCATATGTTCCCGGCGAAAAACCGGGCGTACCGGGGCACGAGGCGTGTGTCCGTGTGATTGCGGTCGGCGATGCGGTTCGCCATTTCCAGCCCGGTCAGCGTTTTATTGTTCAGGCCGATTACCGTTGGTTGCCGACGGAAAATGCCAATGGTGCGTTCGGATACAATTTCGAAGGAGCGCTGCAGGAATATGTGCTGTTGGATGAGCGGGTGATTTTCTCGCCGCAGGGCCAAAGTACGCTGATTCCGGTCTCGGAGAAGATCTCGGCCTCGGCGGCGGCATTGGTCGAGCCGTGGGCCTGTGTGGAAGATGCGTATGTCGCCAAAGAACGGCGGACACTCAAGGCGGGCGGGCAGATGCTGGTGGTTGCCGAGAAAGCCGTCGATGCAAAAACCCTTGAAACACTGTTCGAAGAATATGGCAAGCCCGGACAGATCACATGGATCGGCGATGGGGCGATCGCGGATGCGAAAACGGCCGATTCGATTGAATCCTTGAGAGATGCGGCTTATGACGATGTGCTGTATTTCGGGTCGCAAACCGAGACGGTCGAAAAATTATTTCCAAAAGTTGCTCAGCGGGGATTTTTAAATATCGTGCTCTGCGGCGGCCGGTTCGAGCGGGAGGTCGAAACGCAGGTCGGCCGCGTGCATTACGGCGCAATCCGCATTATCGGCACGACCGGTTCGGACCCGTCGGAGTCGATGACGTATATTCCCGATCATGGCGAAATTCGCGAGGGCGAGATTGTCAATGTCGTTGGGGCGGCCGGGCCGATGGGCGTGATGCATGTGATTCGCGATATCTGCGAAGGGGTCAAAGATGTGACGATCTATGCAGGCGATATCGACGATCATCGCTTAGCCGATCTGACGAAAATCGCGGCGCCGCTGGCCGAAAAGCACGGCGTCAAATACATCTCCTATAATTCCAAGTCCGGTTCGCCCGATCAGCCGTGCAGCTATATCGCGATCATGGCGCCGATTCCGCAACTGGTTGCAGCGGCGGTCAAGCAAGCGGCCGACAAGGCGTTTATCAATATTTTCGCCGGGATTCCCGCAACGGTGACAACGATGATGGACCTGAACGCGTGTGTCGAAAAGCGGCTTTATTTCATCGGCACCAGTGGGTCGGTGATCGACGATATGAAGAAGGTACTGGCGAAGGTGGAGTCGGGGCAGCTTGATACGAACCTCTCGGCCGCGGCGGTCTGCGGGATCGATCATGCCGTTGAGGGAATTCGGGCGGTCGAAAATCGGTCGATCGCCGGCAAGATCGTTGTTTATCCGCAGTGCAAAGGGCTCAAGCTGACCGAACTGAAACATCTGAATGAGATTCTGCCTGCCGTGGCGGCAGCACTGAATAACGGCCAGTGGACCCGGCAGGCTGAGCAAAAACTGATCGAATCTGTCCAATAAACTTAAAGGAAGTTACCAGGGATGAAAGAAACGATGACTTCGAGAGAGCGGGTGTTGAGGGCGCTGGATCACAAGGAGACAGACCGCGTACCGATCGACTTGGGCGGGTTTCAGACTGGTATTCATAAGCGGGCCTATCAGGATTTGCAGGACTATCTGGGGCTGAATGAATCGATCCAGATCATGGATCCGGTACAGATGCTTGCGCGGCCGAGTGAGGACATATTACGGCGTTTTCATGTGGATACGCGATATGTCTATCCCGGCAGCACCGACAATGCGATGAAAAATGTCGGGCCGATCGAGTATAACGGGCGAATCTATCAGGGGTTTACAGATGCATTTGGCGCGGTCTGGGCCATGCCCGAAGGGGATCATCTCTATTTGGAAGTGATTGGCCATCCGTTTGCGGATAAGACGATTGACGAAATTCGCGCGTATCCGTTTCCGGATGGTTCGGATAAGACGCCGTTTAAGGCGATGCGCGATCGTGTGATCCAAACTCGGCAGCAGACCGACTGTGCCATATCGACCGGGATCGGCGGGGTGGTGTATGAATTCTGCTGGTACCTGCGGGGGCTGGAGAACTGGTTTATCGATATGAAATGCGAACCGGAAATTTGCGAGGTGCTGCTGGATAAGACGTTGAAATACTGGCTGGACTACTATACGGTGTATATGGCCGAGATTGGTGACGTGATCGATATCGTGATGATCGGCGATGATCTGGCGGGTCAGGCGGGGCCGCTGTTTTCGCCGGATTTTTACCGCAGTATTGTCAAGCCGCGCCAGAAGAAACTGGTTCAGCATATCAAGTCGCTTACTCAAGCGAAGGTCTGGTATCATACCTGCGGCAACTGCATCGAGCTGATCCCTGAACTGATCGACAACGGGATTGATATCCTTAATCCGATCCAGATCAGTGCCGAGAAAATGGATCCAGCGTTTTTGAAAAAGACGTTCGGCGAGCAACTGGTGTTCTGGGGCGGGGGGATCGATTCGCAGCATGTCCTGCCGTTTGCATCACCGGATGAAGTCAAGCAGCATGTCAAAACAAATCTCGGCATCTTCAAACCGGGCGGCGGCTATGTGTTCAATAATGTGCATAATATTCAGGCTGGTGTTCCGGCGGAGAATATTATTGCGTTGTATGAAGCCGGGTACGAATACGGTTTTTATGATTGATCGATTCGAGGATTAACAGATGGTCGCATTCGGGGTTTTTCTTCACGCATTGGGCGGCACGGCCGCGGCAAGTTTCTACATTCCTTTTAAGAAAGTCAAAAACTGGGCATGGGAAAGCTACTGGCTTATTAACGGTGTATTTTCGTGGATCATCGCGCCCTGGGTGATCGCGTTATTAACGGTGCCGCAACTTGGTCAAATTCTTGCCGAGGCGCCCCGAAAGCATATTTTCTGGTGCTATGTGTTCGGTTTGCTGTGGGGTGTCGGCGGATTGACCTTTGGATTGACGATGCGGTATCTGGGGATGTCCTTGGGATATGCACTGGCACTGGGATTCTGTGCGGCGTTCGGGACGATTATTCCGCCGATTTTCGAAGGGACATTTGTGACGATCGCATCGACACCCTCCGGTATGGTGACTTTAGGGGGTGTGTTGGTTTGTCTGATTGGGATTTCGATTTGCGGCTGGGCGGGAGTGTCGAAGGAAAAGGAGCTTTCCGATGAGCAGAAGAAGCTCACAATCAAGGAATTTCATTTTGTGAAGGGTTTCTGGATTGCGGTGTTTGCCGGGATTATGAGCGCATGTATGGCGTTCGGTATCGCGGCCGGTCAACCGATCGCCCAATTAGCCGTCGATCATCATGTGCCTACGCTGTGGCAGAACAGCCCGGTCTTTATTTTTATTTTCGCGGGCGGGTTCACGACCAATTTTATCTGGTGTCTGCTGCTGAATATCAAAAACAAGACCTTGGGCAATTATGCCGATTCGGGTGATGCGTTGCTGATCAGTAATTATATCTTTTCGGCCCTGGCCGGAGTGACCTGGTACATGCAGTTTATGTTTTACGGCATGGGCACGACGCAGATGGGCAAGTACGATTTTTCGAGCTGGACGATCCACATGGCCTTTATCATTGTGTTCAGTAATATCTGGGGGTTATTATTTAAGGAATGGAAGGCAACCAGCCGCCGCACGCATATGCTGATTTTTATCGGGATTGTGATTTTGATCTTTTCAACGGTTGTGGTCGGTCTGGGCAATTATCTGGCCGCTCAGGGAAAATGAGCGAAATATAAAAACCCGTTGACTTGCACTATGATTCAGAGAAAATGACGTATTCAGGAAATGCAAATAGATAGTGAATTCGAAAGGTTAAGGTTGGATGGATAATGCACTGCAGGATTTGATCAGAATTTCCAATACGGTTGGAAAGGATGTAACGCTGGTTCAGGGCGGCGGGGGTAATACCTCTGTCAAGACCGCTGACGGCAAATATATGTATATCAAGGCCAGCGGAATAGCGCTCAAGGATATGGACAGCAAACGCGGCTGGCGAAAGATGCAGCTCGATGCGGTAAAAGAAATTCTTGGCGATAAAACACTATCGCAACTGCCGACGTTCAAGCGGGAGACAGAAGTGGTTCATCGGCTGCTGCTGGCCTGC
>CAZFDE010000091.1:0-9311 GCA_964517795.1 uncultured Pirellulales bacterium
ACTTAACCCATCGCGCAAGTCTTTTTTATAAATTTTTATGAAATATTCGGGCTATGCAAAAAATTTATATTGCGCAAATATAAGGGTTGCTGTTATTGTTGTACAAGATATAATTGTCTTAGAAGGAGATAAAAATGTCGATCATAAAAGTAGCAGAAAAGGCAGGTGTATCCCCGGGGACGGTTTCTCGGGTGATCAACGGAAGACCGGGCATTTCTCACGAAACCATCCACGCAGTCAAACAAGCCATGAAGGATATCGGGTATGTTCCCCGTCCGATCGGTTCGCGGCCGGGACCCCGGATCAAATCACCATCGGTATTGCGAACTCATGCGGTGGGATTGATTGCATTGATGCGGCATTCGCAAATGAACAGTCCGATTTTTACCCAGGTTATTCGCGGTGTCGAATCGCAATTGGCTCAGGAAAATTTGAGCATGGTGCTGAGCCTGACAGAACACTTCACACGGATTCCGCCCTGTGCATCCAACGGCCAGGTGGACGGACTCATCCTGTTCGGGGGTAAAAAAAACGAATATCAGAATGCATCCAATGCGTTAAAGAACATTCCGGCGGTTGGATTGTTCGCGCATAACAATCCCTATTTTGACGTGGTGACCTGTGATAATATAAAAATCGGCGAACTCGTTGCAGAATATTTGCTTGAAAAAGGCCACCGTAACATTGCGTATATCGGACCGGTGGAAGTGGCCAGTGATTTTGCGATTCGCCGGGCGCAGTTGCGCGATGAAATCGAGAACACAGGTGCTGTATTTCATTGTTTTGCCAACGATGATCTGTTCTATGTGACAGAAAACGAAAACGCCGTCAAAGAGAAAAGCCTTGAAGAATTGGTCAACCGGTTTTTTGAGCTGGATCCTTTGCCGACCGCCATTTTCGTACCGGCGGATCTGTTTGTTACACCATTGTACTCGTTGTTATCCGCTCGAGGTTTGGTCATTGGTAAAGATATCGAAGTGGTATCGGTCAACAACGAAACACCGATTATCAACGGTCTTCGCCCGCGTCCGGTGACTGTGGACATGAAGGCGTTCGAACTCGGCAAAACAGCCGTGCGGCGCCTCTTATGGCGAATGCATAACCCCGAGGAACCCTGCGCGACAATCACCGTCGATCCCGAATTGATTAAACCGGCTTAGGAGAAAGTTGTCATAGATGGATTTAAATAATCGTTTGAAATCATACCGTGCGGCCGCTCGTATTACGATTCGGTCTTACGATCATAATATCATAAATCAGGTTCATGAATTTCCGGATGTTGATATCCATGCGAATTCGAATCAAGGTTGCATGCAAATCGGCCCGGCCCTTTGGCAGTATCATATCGAGATAAAGGATGCACCGAACGGCCATTATCAGATAATCTGGACAATCAAGCTTCTCGAAGGACGGATGGATTCGGCGGCCGTATCGGTTGGCTTTTGTTTCGATCGGTGGTCGAAGGATAATTATGTATTAATGCCCGCAGCGGTCTATAACGGCAACCGATTTGAATATTTGCCGTACGAATATCCGCCGCGTTTCAAAGATAAAGAACATTTTAAGGTAGATTTGCCGACGACGATCACGGATATTCCCCGGCTTAATACCCGTCCCGGCCCCTCAAAGATCGAACAGACCACCGGGGATCCGTCCACCCCGGCAATCGGGTTTTACACACCCCATATGCAACAAGCGTTTTTAATGACAACACCTCAGAAAACCCGCTTCGGTAATACCGGAATGTTTGTCGAAGAAAATGAAGATCGAAATCAGGCGAAGATTGAATTGATGACACCGTGTGTTCGGGAAAAACGCCAGCATTGGTGTGGCAAAGTCGATAGCGGCGATACGGCGGTGGCTTGGCAAGCGGGCGATGAAGTACAAATTCATACAGATCTTTTCTTTTTTGATTCAAAACATGTCCAGGGGTTGTTTGATCGCCTGTTCGAATTGAGAGAAAATCAAACAAATTCGGCTCATGAGATTCCTTTTGCCTCTGCATGGCAAATCCTTGAAGAAAAACACAATACCCAGAACTGGATCGAGGCGCACGGTTTTTATGCCGTCGATACGACGCGCAAGACGCTGTGCACCCTTTGGCAACTCGGCTGGGTCGGCGGGGCAATGATCACACAACCGCTGTTGTTTGATGGTAAAGCGATTTCCAAAGAACGTGCCATGCGAAATCTCGATATGGTCTTTACCAAAACCCAGGCGAAAAGCGGCTTTTTTTACGGCATTGGCGATGGTGAGCATTTTCATGGAGATGGCTTTCACAAGCCGCATCCGGACAATATGAATATGATTCGCAAAAATGCGGATGCCCTGTATTTTTTCTTCAAACAGTTTGATCTGCTTGAAAAACAGGATATCGAGATCCCGCAGTCCTGGAAAGATGCCGCCCGGCGACATGCCCGGGCATTTGTCAAACTGTGGGATACATACGGCCAGTTCGGCCAATTCGTGGATGTTGAAACCGGCGACCTGTTGATCGGCACCACCACCAGCGGTTCGATAGCTCCGGCCGGACTGGCACTGGCCGGCCGGTATTTCCAGGATCAAACTTTTATGGATGTTGCGCAGGCTTCGGCAAAATTGTATTACGAACGCGATGTCAAACATGGTATCACGAACGCCGGCCCCGGCGAGATCCTTCAGGCCCCCGACAGCGAATCGGCCTTTGCAATGCTCGAATCGTTTGCGGTGCTTTATGAATTGACCCGGGACTCTCAATGGCTGCAGGCCGCCGAAGAAATGGCACGCCAGTGTGCCAGTTGGTGTGTATCCTACGATTATGAATTTCCGCCGGATTCGCTTTTTGCCAAATTGGGCATCCACAGCAGAGGAGCGGTGATCGCCAATGCGCAAAACAAGCACGCCGCACCGGGGATTTGCACACTCAGCGGCGATTCGCTGCTGAAAATTTTCAGGGCGAACGGCAATCGATCATATCTGCAGTTGCTGCGGGATATTGCCCATAGTCTGCCCCAGTATATGTCGCGGCAAGAGCGCCCGATTTCCGGTATGCCGCCGGGCTGGATCAATGAGCGGTGCAACATGAGCGACTGGGAGGGCAAGGACCTCATCGGTGAGGTTTTTTACGGTTCCTGCTGGCCGGAAGTCAGCCTGATGCTGACCTGGATCGAGGTCCCCGGCCTTTATATCCAGCCGGATACCGGACTGGTGATGGCGATAGACCATATCGATGCCAAAATACTTGAACATAAGGGCTCAAATATAAAAATTGAATTATCTAATCCGACGAAATTTGCGGCCCGGGTACGAACATTGATCGAAACCTCGCAACATGCAAAAAAAACCTCCTTAGGGATAAATGTCTTGTTGAATAAACCGGTTATCCAGATCGATCCGGGAGCATGCTGTGTCATTTCGTTGAACGATGATGGACAAATAGAGATGGAGAAAGAATGATTATGCAGATTTACGGTTTGCCGCTGATAGATGTCATTACGATTATCGTGTATTTTGCGATCGTTCTGATGATCGGGTACTGGTGCTCTCGCCACATCAAGAACCAGGAAGATTACTTTCTGGCCGGCCGACGCTTTGGCCGGATCGTCCAGATCTTTGCGACCTTCAGCCAGGGTACCTCTGCCGAAAGCGGCCCCGTTCAAACCGCACTCGTTGTGCGAAATGGCATGGCGGGTTTCTGGAACACGATCTTTCATGTGGTATTCGAGACCGTGTACTGGTTCATACCACTGTGGTATCGACGGATGCGATGTCTGACCCTGGGCGACTTCTTCGAGGAACGTTATAAATCCAAGGGCATGGCCGCGTTTTACTCAATCGTCAGTTCCATCTTTTTTATGCTCTGTATCGGCATGGCGTTGACTGGCATATCCAAAACGGTCAGCGCAATTACCACCAAGCCCGTCGAAAAACTTTCGACCGCCGAACAAGCGGAATATCAGCAGGCGGTTGAACTGGAACAACTCGAAGAACAGGATGCCAAAAAATTGACCGAGTCTCAGCGTAACCGGCTGCAGGAACTGCGGTTACTCAAGCCCCGAAAAGAATTTTCGTATATCAATGAAACAGTTTTGATGTGGGTCGCGGCTGTGATTATCGTCATCTATGCGGTTATGGGCGGATTGGAAGCGGCATTCCTGACCGATACGCTCCAGGGAACGTGTATTATCATTCTGTCGCTGCTGATGCTGCCGTTCTCATTTTTCAAGATCAATGAGGTCTATGGCGGCTCCGGGTTAAGCGGCGTCATCGAAGCGGCCCGAAGCAATATCCCCGAAGCGGCTTTCGATGTCTGGGGTTCGCCCTTGATGGTTGATTTCACATGGTATTACATCATTGTTTTGAACATCATGATTATTATCAATGTGACGGTCCTTGCGAATCAGGTAACCGTTACCGGCTCGGCCAAAGACGAACATGCTGCTCGGTTCGGTTTTGCCATGGGCCAGTATGTCCGCCGGTCATGCTATCTGTTCTGGGGGGTGACTGCCTTTCTGCTTCTTATCCTTTACGGCGGTGTCGTCAAGAATCCCGATTACATGTGGGGACATGCCTGCCGAGAACTGCTGGGACCGCTGAATATCGGATTAGTCGGCCTGATGATTGCCTGCCTGTTGGCGGCGATGATGAGTACCGGTGATGCCCTGATGCTCACCGCGGCCGGTCTGATGACACACAATCTGTTTCGACCGCTGTGGCCCAACCGCAGCGAAGGCTACTATGTATGGGTCGGCCGCTTATGTTCGGCGATTGTCTTATTGGGGGCGATCGCGATCGCCATGCAGTTTGATAATCTGGTGCAGATGCTCAAATTCCTTTGGGAATTCAATAATGTGCTGGCCGCCAGTTTTGTGGTCGGACTCAAGTGGCGCAGGGCCACGCGAACGGGCGCATGGTCCTCGATGGTCGGCTCGGCGATGCTGTTTTTGTTTTTGCCGGTATTGATCCCGATGATCCCGGGTGTCAGGACAAACCCGTATCTGTTAAAGACAACCAGTTCGGTGGAGATGAGCCGGACATATACCGCTCGACAGGTTGATGTCGAACATCGTCAGGATGAAATCGAACAGTGGCGGCAGATGGATCCGCAGGATCAGACTGATCACCCGCGTCCCGAACCGCTGGTTGAGGGTGAAGAATTTACCAAAGTCTATCCTATTCCCAAACGGTCGATTTTCTTCAAACAGGAGCTGAAAGTCAATGATGAGGGACAAACCTACGGCAGCGGAATGCTCAATATCGAATTGGTCATGATTGACAAACTTGGCCGTGTCTTTGGTTACGATCTGGCTAATAATCCCTACGCCCTCAATGAAACGATTCGATTAGCAACCCAGACCATCGTCCCCTTTGTGATTATTATTGTGGTGTCCCTGATGACCAAACCCGATGATAAAAAGCAAATCGACCGTTTTTATGTCAAGATGAAAACACCGGTCGAAAAAAATAAGCAGCAGGATGCCAAAGAACTTGAGATATCCTATGCCAATCCGACCCGATACGATCATATGAAACTGTTTCCCGGGACAAACCTGGAATTTGAGAAATTTACAAAGGAAGATATCAAAGGCGTAATTCTTTTTGGAAGTTTGGCCGGGCTGCTCCTGGCAGCTTTCTTCGCATTTGCATGGATTGGCAAAGGATAAATTTTTTTAGAGGCGTTCAATGAATCAACAACAACCGATAGCAGGTGTTCATACGATGGTGACCCAAGAGCAAATGGTGCCCGCGGCCAAAAAGCTTCGGGATACCTATGCGATTACCCCCGGTGCGCCGTTTTATCATAAGACCTTTGGCCTGTGGATGTGCCTGGATCATTGGTACGAAACCGGCCTGGATCGCAATATCAATCTGGATGAATTTTTCTATTTTGATCCGCCCGGTTTTCTGGCACTCGAGCAGCTCGGTTGGTGCGAGGCGGCCTTTTGTCCGGCATTCGAGGAAAAGGTCATCGAAGACCGTGGTGAGCATGAAGTTGTCCAGGATGTCGCCGGCCGACATGTGCTTTATTTCAAAAATCGCCGACAGGGATTTATGCCCGAATATCTCGAACATCCCGTCAAAGATATGAAGACATGGCAGGAGAATGTCAAATGGCGGCTGGACCCCGATTCGCCGGATCGCTATTCTGATTTGGATGAGCGGATGAACGATACGCAGCATAAGGCATCGCAGGGCCTGATGATCCAGCAGAACATCATCGGCGCCTATATGTATCTGCGCAGCCTGATCGGACCGGAAGAGCTTTTTTATTTCTTTTACGATAAGGCCGACGTGATTCATGATTGCATGCAGACTTGGCTCAAGCTGGCTGATACGATTACTGCCAAGCACCAGCAGTATGTGACCGTTGACGAAGTCTATTTCGGCGAAGACATCTGCTACAATCACGGCAGCCTGATCTCGCCGGATATGATGAAGGAATTTTTGTTCCCCTATTACCAGCAGTTGATCGCCAATATCAAATCGCGCCAGTTGGATCAATCCCGCCATCTCTATGTCCAGGTCGATACCGACGGCTACGCAATTCCGGTGATTCCGCTGTATCAGGAAGCGATCGGCATGGATGTCATGAATCCCTTTGAAGTCGCATCCGGCTGTGATGTCGTACAGGTGGCCAAAGACTATCCCGGCCTGGTCATCGGCGGCGGAATTGACAAGCGTGTCCTTTCGCAGGGCAAAGATGCAATCGATCAACTCCTTGAAAGAATCCTGCCGGCCATGCGAAAGCGGGGCGGCTATATCCCGACCTGTGACCATGGTGTCCCGCCGGAGGTATCCTGGCAGGACTATCGCTATTATCGTCAAAAATGTGTTGAGTACGGAGGCTGACAGTTCATGAAATATATTACGATTTTTCATGCGAACCTTAATTATGCCTATCTGACACCGGACCGGTATGAATTTGTGATCCGAAACGCCTATGAAATGACCTTCGATGTCATGGCCGAGCATTTCCCGGATGTGCCGTACGTATTCGAAGCCTCCGGTTACACCATCGAACAGATGGCCAAGCGTACACCGGATGTTCTTGAAAAACTCAAATCAGCCATTCAGGCCGGCCGCTGTGAATTCATGGGCTCGCCCTATGCCCACCCGATGTTGCCGAATTTCCCCAAAGAAGATGGGATTCGCTCAATCCAATTTTCCAATGAAATTTATGAAAAGTACCTGCAGATGCAGCCCAGGAGTTTCTGGAACCCTGAATGCGGCTGGTGTGCTTATGTTCCTCAGCAGGTCGTCGAGGCCGGATATGAGAACATGATCGGTGATTTTGAGGCCTACAGCCGCTCATGCGATCAAGACGGCAAGCCCCTGCGGCCGGAGATCTACGAAAAAGAACATACCGACAAAAAGGCATTTTACAGTTTCGGCTTCAAATACGATCTGCCCGGAACTGAAAAAGCGATTCACTTTCCCTTTAATAAAATCCAAGGCCTGCCACAAGATCAATTACGGATCTTTTTAAGAACTGATCGGATTGCCCAATTCGGCGTGCGGTATTTCATGGGCATGGAGGGGTATTCATTTGAGCAGTATCTGGAACTGGTCAAAAAGTATTCCCAGCAAAATGAGGATGAGCCTGAAGGGGCGGTGATCATTTTTGCCGATGATGCCGAATATGTCGGTACCAATGGCTGGTTCAAGCTTAAATACCAGAATCAGCCGGATAATGTCTTTGAGGCGACCCCGGATTCCCGGGAAAAGCTGATTCGGCTGATCAGCGAGGTCAAAAAGCTGGGCGATTTTACCACCTTTGATGCCGCCTGCCGCCTGCCGGCATTGCCGCAGACGATCAGTTTCGATGACGACTTGGCCTGGCATGGCGGGCGGGCCTCGACTTGGGCGACAACCCCGATGGCCCGACTGCTTCGCCCATGGCAGGAACTGGTGCGTGAAAAACTCGTCAAGATGGAAAACCAGCTTCCCGAAGCCCATGTTCATCAGGCGTGGCTGCATTTAACCAATTCGTATAATTCCGATGGCCAGTGGCCGCCGACACTGCCGGATGCCCCGCATATCATCCATCCGTTCAATTACGGGTATTGCTTTGAGAATCTGCTGGCGGCCGAGCTGATGGTCGGCGGCGTGGATCGTAGTAAGCTCAACACCAGTGCCCAGGAGACCATCGAAGAGATTCTCTCGATCCAGCAGAATCTCATTATCGAAAAGGCGGATGAACTGCTTCAAACCGGCTCAGCCGACCAACAGAAGCAGGCCGCACTGGCAAAGATCCTCATCGAAAAATCCCGCAGCACCGATTCCCTTAAAGGTCAAAAGATACTGTATCCGTGTGAATACACCATTCGGGCCGATTGGCTCGTCCAGGCCAGGCAATTAGTCGGCGGGGTCGTCCTCGAAAAAGATATCGAATAAGGGAGGTTTCAATCATGAAGGTAAAGCTGCTATTTACCCTGATATTGATCAGTTTGCCCTTGCAGGCAAAACAGGAATTTTATATTGCAACGGACGGCAGCGACAGGAATCCCGGGACCATCGAAAAACCGTTCGCAACGCTCGAAAAAGCCAGAGATGCGGTTCGCAAGCTCCAACCTCTTAAAGAGCCGGTCCATATTTACTTAAAAGAGGGCCGCTATTTTCTGGATAAGACGTTTGTCTTAACAGAGAAGGATTCCGGGACTGAAAAATATCCCATCGTTTATCAATCTTTTCAAAACGAAGAAGTGATTATATCGGGCGGCAGAATCATAAAAGGGTGGAAAAGACTTAAAGAGCAGCCCGATGGTATCGACCCTAATGCGGCTGGCAAACTTTGGGTCGTCGATATCGAAAAGGGCTGGTTTCCTCATTTTCTCTTTGTGGACGGCCAATCCCAACGGCTGGCACGGTTTCCCAATGATGGTTTTCTCGAAGGCGATGAAGGAATTCAGGCTTTTGGTAATCCCTCTCCGAAGGGACAGTTGATCACTTTTCCCGACAGCATTAAAAAATATATGCCGTATCTGCCGAGCAACGGAGATGTGGAAATGAGTTGGATACCGATTCTTTGGGCCAACGGCATTTCGGTGATGAGAGATTTTGACGTTCAAGCCAATACCGTATGGCGGCACAGCAAAAACGTCCTTTACAAAGGCAATCCCAACAAGGACTGGATGCGGGGCAATCGTTTTCGGCTTCAAAATGCGCTTTGCTTGATCGATCAGCCCGGCGAATGGGCCGTTGATACCCAAAAAGGTAAGCTTTATATCTGGCCGCAGGATGAGGCCATCAATGACAAAGAAGTGATCGCCTCAAAGCTCTATGAACTGGTCCGTATCGAAGGCGATGAACCGAACGGCAAGATCGTCCATGAT
>CAZFDE010000092.1:0-9262 GCA_964517795.1 uncultured Pirellulales bacterium
ACTTAACCCATCGCGCAAGTCTTTTTTATAAATTTTTATGAAATATTCGGGCTATTTGGGTTTTCTCTTGAATTTCGAATCCAGATCACCTAACATCATGGTATTGCGTTAAAAATGGGAGGACACAAAATGTGTTCACGGAAAAAACGAAAATAGCACGCCGGATATTTCATTTCGACAGAAAAGCCGAATTTTTTTTTAAGGAGGCCGACCATGATCAACGCATACGCGGCATTCGAACCGAAGGGAACGCTTGAGGCTTTTGAATACGACCCGGGCACATTAAACGGCGACGAAGTAGAGATCGACATTCAGTATTGCGGCATCTGCCACAGCGACCTGAGTATGATCGATAACGAGTGGCAATTCACTCAGTACCCGATTGTACCCGGCCACGAAGTGATCGGCACAGTCTCGGCCCTGGGCGAGCAGGTAAGGCATCTCAAGGTCGGCGATACAGTGGGATTAGGCTGGCACTGCGGCTATTGTATGACCTGTTCATCGTGCCTGTCGGGTGATCATAATTTATGCAGCTCGGCTCAGGCGACGATTGCCGGTCACCACGGCGGTTTTGCCGAAAAAGTCCGGGCCAGAGCCGCCAGTGTATTTAAGCTGCCCGCGTCAATTGACCAGCAAAGCGCCGGCCCGCTGTTTTGCGGCGGGATCACCGTCTTCAATCCGCTTGTTCAGTTCGACATCAAGCCGACCGACCGGGTCGCCGTCATCGGCATCGGCGGGTTGGGACATATGGCACTGCAGTTTCTAAATGCCTGGGGCTGTGAGGTAACGGCCTTTACCTCCAGCGAAGCAAAAAAAGCAGAAGCCCGAGAGATGGGCGCCCATCAGACGTTGAATTCACGCGATCCATCGGCAATTGAATCGGCGGCAGGCCGATTCGACCTGATCCTTTCGACCGTGAATGTAAAGCTGGATTGGAACCTTTATATCAACACGCTGCGGCCGAAAGGACGATTGCATTTTCTCGGCGCCCAAACCGAGCCGCTGGCAATCAGTTTGATGCCGATGCTTATGGGGCAGCGCTGTATCTCCGCTTCGCCGGTCGGCAGCCCCGCAACGATCAATCAAATGCTGCAGTTCGCCGTTCGCCACAATATCAAACCGGTCATCGAAAAATTCAAACTCGACGACGTCAACGATGCCATGGACCATTTACGAAGCGGAAAAGCGCACTATCGTATCGTCCTGTGTCGTTGATGGGCTTTGGATGGTATATTGAGATATGAGGTTGCATCATGAAGAAGACATTGACCAAAGCTGCAGTCGGAGCGTTCCTGTTTGCATTGGCAATCAATAGCTTATCTGTTATGGCAAATTGGAAGTCCGTGTCAGCACAAGGCAGTAAAAATGCTCTTGATATCGAAATATTGCTTGGCCTGCTATGGCTTATGGCCATATTGGTTTTGGCATTGTCATGTACGGGATTGATTTTCAAGAAAACACGAAAATCAGCATTCATTGTGATGTGTTCATGCTTGATATATATTATTGTTGGATTCACAATGGGAAAAACAGGTGCGCTTGTTCGAATGAATGGCTTTAAAAAATTGGCGCATCGCTCCCAACCTCTGATTCTCGCAATTCAGCAATACGAAAACGAACACGGTCATCCGCCAAATGACTTAAATGATCTTGTCCCCGAATTTTTCACGGAAATTCCCTCAACGGGTATGGGTGCGTATCCGGAATATCAGTACAAATTAGTTTGTGATCCGAACAAATGGGATGGTAATCCGTGGGTGCTTTATGTGTACACACCCTCGGGTGGAATAAACTGGGATATGTTTGTTTATTTTCCCAAACAGAATTACCCCGAGTACGGTTATGGCGGCCGTTTTGAAAAAATAGGCCAATGGGCGTATGTTCACGAGTAAACCTTTGGATTTCCAGAAATGAAAAACGCATTTATTGTATTGCCGAATCAGTTGCTAAAAAAACCGCCTCCCAAGTCGGCCGGCTCGGTCGTCTTGATCGAACATCCCCGTTATTTTTCGGATTTTCGGTTCCATGCCAAAAAGCTCATGTTTCACCGGGCCTCGATGAAGGCGTACCAATCACTGCTTCAAAAGAAAAAGTATGATGTTCTCTATGTTGAACATCAAATGCTGTTTAAGAAAAAGTCGCTGGCCGATTGGCTGCGACAAAAGAAGATCACATCCATTTCGTTATACGATCCAGTCGATCATGATCTGCAGAACCAACTTGAAAAAGATTTCAGTAAAGCCGGCATCGATTATGAATTTCTCGAAAATCCGCTATTTATCTGCTCGACGGATTATCTCAAAGAATATTTCACCGACAAAAAGCACTATTCAATGAACAGTTTTTACATCGCCCAGCGAAAACGATTCGATATCCTGATCGATAACGGCAAGCCCCGGGGCGGCCAATGGAGCTTCGATACGCAGAACCGCGAAAAGCTCAAACAAAAGGTGAAGATCCCGTCGATCCAATTTCCCAAAACCAACGCCGATATCAACGAAGCAAAGCACTATGTCAAAACGCATTTTCCTGAAAACCCCGGTACGACGGACGATTTCTTTTATCCGGTAACGCACACCGACGCAAAAACCTGGCTTGGCGATTTTGTCGAAAATCGACTCGATCAATTCGGCTCGTACGAAGATGCAATCGCGGCCGATGA
Source organism: uncultured Pirellulales bacterium (assembly GCA_964517795.1). Lineage (GTDB taxonomy): Bacteria > Planctomycetota > Phycisphaerae > Sedimentisphaerales > Anaerobacaceae > CAZFDE01. Next base: position 2,663 of record CAZFDE010000092.1, read on the forward strand.
GCGGTTCCTGTTCCATTCGCTGCTCTCGCCGTTGATCAATACCGGATTACTCATACCGAATGAAATTCTCGACGCAGTTTTATCTTATCATCAAAACCATTCGGTGCGGCTCAACAGCCTCGAAGGATTTATTCGCCAGCTCATCGGCTGGCGCGAATTCATGCGGGCGGTCTATCTGCTCGAGGGTCAAACACAGAAGACCTCCAATTCCTGGAAATTCAAACATGATCTGCCGGACGCTTTCTATGACGCAACGACGGGCATCGAACCGGTGGATCGAACGATCCGGCATGTTCTGGACAATGCCTATGTCCATCACATCGAGCGGCTGATGATCCTGGGCAACTTCATGCTGCTGTGCGAGATCAGGCCCGATGCTGTCTATCGCTGGTTTATGGAATTGTTCATCGATGCTTACGACTGGGTCATGGTGCCCAATGTCTTCGGGATGAGTCAATATGCCGATGGCGGCCTGATGACCACCAAGCCGTATATCAGCTCATCGAATTACATCCGCAAGATGAGCGATTATAAATCCGGCCCGTGGTGCGACATCTGGGACAGTCTGTTCTGGCGGTTTATCGCCAAACACAAAAAGATCTTCGCCGCCAATCCGCGAATGAAGATCATGGCCGTCCGCGCCGAGCGAATGCCCAAAAACAAAATCCAGGACCATATCAAACAGGCGGATCGTTTTTTGAAGAAGCTGCACAACAGAAACACTTGAATTTCGGTTTAATTGCGGCATGATTTAAAAAGAATTTCCATTACGTTCGATAAACAGAGAAAAAAGACGGGGTCAAATGCGTTTAACACGGCGATTGCGAAAAGAGGTTACCTACCGGCTGCAGCGATGGGGCCTGCGGCAGGCCCAGAACGGCAGTCATGCAAAGGTCGAGCGGCTGCGGAAAATTCTTCACGGTTTTGCCAAAACCGCCTTCCCGCTGCGTGAGCGCCTCAAGCAGAATATGAAGCTGGCGGGTGTCTATCAGCCGCATTTGATCGATGCTTATTTCGAGCGCGCGATCGATCAGATGATGATGCTGGCCCATTCGGCCCGGGCGGGTTTCGCCCAAAGCGGCTCGGCCGAGAAATTTCGATTCGACGAATCCTTTACACGGTTGGAACAGGCCTATGCCAGGGGCAAAGGCGTGGTGACGATTGCACCGCATATATCCGGATACCCGTTGTATCCGGCGGTTGTTTCACAGCGGATCCCGTGTGCAATCTATATGCGGCGAAACAAGGATCCGCGAAAAATGCAGCTCAACACCGAGATCGCCAGGGCCGGCGATTCGGAACTCATTTATCCGCCTGAAAACGCCACCAAGGCCCGGCGGCTGCAGGTCGCCATCGATATTCTGCGCCAGGGCAAGATGTTTTTCATCACACCCGATACCCCCCGCAAGCCGCACGAGGGGGTACCGGTAACCATCTACGGCCGCACCGCGATCTTTCCCATCGGGGTGTTTATCATGTCACTGCGAACTGGCGCACCGGTCGTGCCGGCGCTATGGCATTTTCAGGATGGGCAATATCATATCCATTACGATGAGCCGATTGAACTGATGCGTGGCGGGGATCTGCGCGACAAAGCGGCGGCCGCCACAAAGAAATGGGCCAAAAGCGTGGATGAATATCTGTACCGATATCCCGAGATGTGGTGGAACTGGCTGGATAAACGCTGGACACGTATCATTCGAAACGATTTTTACCGCGATCAATTACCCCAATAAAAAATGCCCGGGAACATAGGAATTTTACCTCCGGAGCCGATGTTCTATCGGCCTGGCCTGTGCCTACACAGCACAGCGTCTCGGTATTTACGTTCCCGGGCGTTCTAAATGGTCAAAACGTAAAAACGATTCTTTTAGAACTATTCTTTTTTCGGTTCACAGGTGCATTCTTCGGCGGGCTTTTGGCAGCCGGAGCACACTTGGTCTTCAATCGGCCTGCCGCATTTTTCGCACGGTGAACATCCGCATTTTTGACACATGATCGTCTCCTTTCGCTAACACAGTCCGGCAAAATGAAAAACACGTTTGCCGGAACGCTGATCTGCATGTTTGCGATTTGGGGATTCGCCTTACGCGTGCGAAACAACGCGATAGTGCATACCCCAGCGTTTCCAGATCGCTTTGATCGCGACGATATCGTAAATTGCCGCCAATCCGACCAGCGTGTAAACAATCCGGCTCACGATGCTCATCTGGCCGAAAATGAACGCAACCAGGTCAAAATTAAAAATCCCGACCAGGCCCCAGTTCAATCCGCCGACCGCCAACAGCACCCATACGACAATATCGAATGTTTTCATGTTGTTCATTTTGAATCTCCTGCATTAAATTTCACATTTCAATTGATTCCGCAACGAATACCTTGCTTTGTAATATGTACCGCTGTGAAAGCGATAAACAAAGAAATAAAAAACTTACTTTGACTAAGTAAATTACTGAACGCAGGTGTTCGATAAGCTAAGAATGGTTACATCAATGAACAACCGGAATTACATTTCCTTGCCCGGTATTAGGTTATCCTTATTATACAAAGTCAGTGTGGATAATGATTGATCTGGACGGTCGTTCATTATTTCGGTTTTGCGGAAGGCACATCAAATCTGCCTAATGCGGTTTTTATTTTATCGCAAATATAGAATCTATTGCCGTTTGTATTTGCCCATCAATTCGCCCTGGTCAAGGATATGACCTTCCATCGCGTTGAGCAGATCGGCTTTTGTCGAACGGTTGGCGATATCCAGTTTCGTGTCGAGCGCATAGACTTTGAAATAATACCGGTGTGTGCCGCTCGGTGGACACGGCCCGCCGTAACCGTGCCGCTGAAAATCGGTCATCCCCTGATAAATGCCGTTGGGCAGCGTCTTGTCCGATGCCATATTTTCTTCAAGCCCGGTCATCTGGGCCGGGATGTTCCATATCACCCAGTGCACCCAGGTGCCCATCGGGGCGTCCGGGTCGTCGCTGATCAACGCGATGCTTTGGGTATCCTGCGGCAGGCCTTGCCATTGCAGCGGCGGCGATTGATCCTCACCGTCGCAGGTATATCGCGCAGGGATCGTCCCGCCTTGGTCGAACGCAGTACTGGTAACGGTGATCGCCATCGTACACCTCCAGTCTGAAAATCGTTGAATAATGAATTATTCGATCTCGAAGAATTTGTCCTTCTTGGCATTACAAACCGGACACTGATCCGGTGCTTCGCCTTTGACCGTATTGCCGCAGACCGAACAGACAAATATCTTCGTTGCGGGCAGGTCCGAACCGGACTGCACCGCCTCGAGCGCCTCGCTGTACAGGCCGTGATGGATTTCCTCGACCGCCAAGGCATTCTTGAATGAATAGGCGGCCGGCTTGTTCCCTTCTTTTTCCGCTTCGGCCACAAAATCCGGATACATCGTTTTGAACTCATGGCCTTCGCCGGCGATCGCTTCCTGCAGATTATCCGCAGTGCCCTTGATCCCGCCCATCACGCGAAGATGGGCATGGGCGTGTACGGTCTCGGCCTCGGCGGCCGCACGGAACAGCTTCGCCACCTGCGACAGACCTTCGGATTCCGCTTTTTGCGCAAACGCCAGATACTTTCGATTCGCCTGGCTCTCGCCGGAAAATGCTTCTTTTAAGTTTTCACTGGTTGCCATAACACAAACTCCTTTCTCAACGAATGATGTTTATCAAATTTTTTATTGTTTAACGATTATACATGCTCGATGGCCGTATAGTTCGATATTTCCGAATTCACCGTACACAAATCGCTGACAGACAGATCGCGAAGATCTCGATTGCCGGTCAGACGGGCAAAATCCTTCAATTCATCGTTGCTGATACGAAGAAAATTTTCGACGCGCTTGGCCGACCGATTGATATCGAGCCTGCTGCGGAGTTGCGGATCCTGCGAAGTGACCCCCACCGGACACTTACCGGTATCGCAGATACGGTACTGCTGACAGCCCACCGCCATCAGCGCTGCGGTCCCGATGGCAATCGCATCGGCGCCCAGCGCGATCGCCTTGGCGAAATCCGGAGAAACCCGAAATCCACCGGTCACCAGCAGCGATACATCCTTGATCCCCTGGCCGTCGAGAAACTGCCGCGCCCGGTGAACGGCAAATACTGTGGGAATCGAGGCCGACGCCTTGACGAATTTATGCGCCGAACCGGTCGCCCCGGCCCGGCCGTCGATCGTGATGAAATCGGGCCCGGCATACAGGGCAATCTCCATATCGGCTTCAATATTGCCCGCGGCCAGTTTGATGCCGACCGGCTTGCCGGCCGTCTTGTCCCGCAGCCAATCCACAGTCTTTTTCAGATCGTCCTTGTTCCGGATATCCTTAAAGTGCGGCGGACTGGTGATATCGGCCCCTTCGGCAAATCCGCGGATCTCGGCAATCTCTTTGGTCACCTTATGACCCGGCAGGTGACCGCCCATTCCCGGCTTGGCGGATTGACCGATCTTGATCTCGACCGCATCGACCCGAGCCAGATATTCATCGGTCACGCTGTATTTATTCGGCACATATTCGAAGATGTATTTATAGGCACATTCAAGCGACTCGGGCAGGATGCCGCCTTCGCCGGAACACATCGCGGTTTTCACGGCCGCACTGCCTTTGGCCAGCGCGACCTTCGCTTCTTTCGAGAGCGCACCGAACGACATGTGCGTTACATAAACCGGTGTTTCGAGAACCAGCGGTTGTTTCGCTTTGGGGCCGATGACCGTTTGTGTGTTGACCGCGTCGGACGGATCGACCGGAATCTTTGCCAACTGTGCGCCTTTAATCAGGATATCGTCCCAGCAAATGGTCTTGGCCCGCGTGCGCATCGGCTCGGCGATCGAGCGGCCGGATTCGGCCATCGCGTGAATATCGGACATGTGAATCTCGAAATCATCCGACATCCGACGCCACTGTGAAAGATAGTCCTCATCTTGCGCTGACGGCTGCTCTTTGACCTCGGCGCCTGCAGCGGCCGGGACCGATTCTTTCGGCTTGAACTGGGTTTTATCCGAAGCGCAGATCGGGCAGGCCCAGTCGTCAGATTCCTGCTCGAATCCTTTTTTCTCTTTATGCTCGTCATAGATATGTCCGCATACATCGCATTCATATTGCTTGGCCATGGCTTCACCTCATATGTTTATCCATCCCTCCGGTCCCAGATTTCCCTTTTCCGATTCGATCGTAAATAACGCAGGGACCATTATAGCCCGCCGACCAAACAATTCAAAGGGAAACTCAGCCGAAAAATGTTTTTTGGTTTTTCACTGATTTGAGCAATATCGCCGCAGGTCGGCGGCGTTTCGAAGGGCATACCCTTCGATGTCATTATTGAAATAGGCATAGACATCCATACCCTTAACGTTCCAATCTCGGATTTGCCTGGCATTGGCGGCGAGTTTTTGGTGCGAATAACAGCCGCCGTATTTCTGGCCGGCCCCGTGATATCGCAGATAAATCCAATCGGCCGTGATCACCCTGGGATGGTCCTCGATCAAGTCATGGATACACAATGCCGCCCGATGTTCCCGCAGGATGTCGAATATTTCATCGCACAGCCAGCTCGGATCGCGAAACTCGACCGCCCACCGCATTTTTTTCGGTGCGGCCTTTAGAAAATCCGCTAATCGTTTCGGATTGACACCACACCGCGGCGGCAGTTGAACCAGAATCGGACCCAGATAACTTTTGAGCCGCCCGGCACGCGCAACAAATACGTCGAGATGATCCTGTGGATCTTTGAGCCGCTTGATATGCGTTCCATAGCGGCTGTATTTGAGAACATAACAGAAGCCCGCCGGGGCCGCATCATGCCACGCATCGAACGTTTTTTCGGTCGGCAGATGATAAAATGTATTATTGACCTCGACGGTATCGAACCGCTCGGCGTAATAATCGAACCATCGCTTTTTGGGCAGATCGTCGGGATAGAACCGCCCCCGCCAATGATCGTACTGCCAACCGGATGTGCCGATACGAAGCACCGCCATCAGTATTATCCTGTCTTCGAAAGATTTATTTAAGCCATATCTTTTGTGTAAAACAAATGCCCGCCGCATTTGCAGTCGCTGGCCCCGAATCCCGCCACCGCCGGCTCGAAGCGCTGTTTCAATTCCGCAGCGGTCCGGCATTCGGCCTTTTTGTCCCCGTCGAGGACCATCGCGCCGAGCATCTTGGCATTTGACGAGAAATAATCGATATGCCAGTGATGTCGTTTATGGCGGCGGCCGTGACGCTGGAGCCGTTTGTCGAGATTTTGCTGGGCACTGCCGACATAGAAGTAATACCCCAATTCAAAGTCAAAACGCCCGAGTTTGCCGACTGTGATCGTTCGGGCGTCGGCCAGATAAAAACACGCGATATAGACCCCGCTTTCCATGTCTTTATGAATATCGAAAAAATCAGTTTAATTCAAGCCGGTATTTATTAATTTTGCGGCAATACCCAAGATTTAGCGCATTAGACGCGTTTAATAATTCAATGGTTTCGTCGGCCGGTTTCGTGTATAATGACCTCGGACGGCAGGAAACCCGAACCCTTTACTTAGGGCTTGCTGAATAAGCCCTGCTTTCCCTTTTTTCCGGTCGCCGGCC